>JBFIWG010000166.1:0-7216 GCA_041606495.1 Nocardioidaceae bacterium | reverse complement strand
GTACCCATCACCGCGACCAGGCCGAAGAAGACGAACACCATCACCTCGCCCAGACCCAGGTAGCCGTAGGGGCTCTTGCCGCCGGTGTAGAACCAGGCCGCGACGATGCACAGCAGTCCGAGGAGGACCAGCCACCAGCTGGTGGTCGCGGCGAGCACCAGGCCGACCAGGGCCGCGACTCCGAAGCTGGCGAAGGCTGCCTGCCTCACCGCGGTCGCGCGCGCGACACCCGAGCCGACCAGACGCAGCGGACCCACTCGCTCCGCGTCGGTGCCTCGGATCCCGTCGGAGTAGTCGTTGGCGTAGTTCACGCCCACCTGAAGCGCCAGCGCCACAACCAGAGCCAGGAACGCCTTCCACCACACCGCCTGCTCGACGAACGCGGCGACGCCGGTGCCCGCGAGCACGGGCGCCACGGCGGCAGGAAGGGTCCGGGGCCGGGCACCCTGGAGCCACTGATGAGGGGTTGCCATAGCGGGTAAGTGTGGCAGGCATAGCGTTGTCCTCCGTGAGCAGCCTCAGACCCGTGCATGGCCCCGCCCGTGAGGTGTTCACCCTGCTCCAGCAGTGGGACGCCGAAGAGGACCCGCAGCCCCTGGTCGTCGAGACCTCGGGGTCCACGGGCGAGCCCAAGGCCGTCGTCCTCTCCCGCAAGGCGATGCGCGCTTCGGCGGCCGCGACCGAGTCACGGATCGGCGGTCCCGGCCAGTGGCTGCTCAACCTGCCACCCACGCACGTCGCCGGTGTGCAGGTGCTCTTCCGTTCCGTGGTGGCCGGCACCGAGCCGGTCTTCCTCGACGAGCACCGCAGCTTCACTGCGGCCGCCCGTGCGATGACCGGGGGCCGTCGGTACCTGTCCCTGGTGCCGACGCAGCTCAGCCGGATGCTCGCCTCCTCGATGGACCGCGACGCCCTGCGCAGCTTCGACACCGTGCTTGTGGGAGGCGCCCCGGTGGAGCGCGACATGCGGCGTGCAGCGGCGTCGGCCGGGATCACCGTGGTGGCGACGTACGGCATGAGCGAGACCTGCGGCGGCTGCGTGTACGACGGTGTGCCGCTCGACGGGGTGGCGGTGAAGATCGACGACGAGGGCCGGATCCGGATCGCCGGACCGGTGCTGTTCGACCGGTACGACGGCGACCTGCAGCTGACCGGACGGGTCAAGGAGCGGGGCTGGTTCCTCACCTCCGACCTCGGCCGGCTCAACGACGACGGGGTGCTCGAGGTGCTCGGCCGGGTCGACGACGTGATCAACTCCGGCGGCGTGAAGGTCCCCGCCCATGCGGTGGCCTCGCGGCTGCGCCAGCACCCGAGCATCGGTGCCGCGGAGGTCGTCGGTGTCCCCGATCCCGACTGGGGGCAGCGGGTCGTCGCCGTCGTCGTGTCGGCGCCTCAGCTGTCCGCGCCGGAGGTGCCGCAGCTGGACACGCTGCGCAACTGGGTCTCCCAGGTCCACCCGCGCACCTGGGCGCCGCACCAGCTGCTCCGCGTGCCCGAGATTCCCCTGCTGCCCAACGGAAAGGTCGACCGGCTCGCCGTCGCGAGGATCGTCGAGGAGCACGCGTGAACCACGCCGTGTTCTCGATCCCGCTGACCACCAGGTTCCGGGGAATCACCACGCGCGAGGGAGTGCTGCTGCACGGACCCGCCGGCTGGGGTGAGTTCAGCCCGTTCCTCGAGTACGACGCCCGCGTGTCCGCGCCCTGGCTGCGCTGTGCCCACGAGGCGGCTCTCGAAGGGTGGCCGGACCCGCTGCGCAGCACCGTCCCGGTCAACGTGACGGTCCCTGCCGTCGACCCCGAGAACGCCGCGGCGATCGTGCGCGCCGGCAACGGCTGCCGGACCGCGAAGGTGAAGGTGGCCGAGCAGGGGCAGACCCTGGCCGATGCGGAGGCACGGCTCGAGGCGGTGCGGGATGCGCTGGGACCGGACGGACAGATCCGGGTGGACGCCAACGGCGGCTGGTCCGTCGACGAGGCCGTCTCCGCAGTGGCCCTCCTGGACCGCGCCGCCGGCGGGCTGGAGTACGTCGAGCAGCCGTGCGCCACCGTCGAGGAGCTGGCAGCGGTGCGCCGCCGGGTCGACGTGCCCGTCGCGGCCGACGAGTCGATCCGTCGCGCCGAGGACCCCTACCGGGTCCGGGACCTGGAGGCCGCCGACGTCGCGGTCCTCAAGGTGCAGCCACTCGGAGGAGTCCGCGCCTGCCTGCGGATCGCCGATGACATCGGGCTCCCGGTCGTGGTGTCCTCGGCCCTGGAGACCTCGGTCGGGATCGCCGCCGGGGTCGCGCTCGCAGCGGCCCTCCCCGAGCTGCCGTTCGCGTGCGGCCTCGCCACGGTCCAGCTGCTCACCGACGACGTGGCCACCTCCCCCCTCCTCCCCGTGAACGGTGAGCTGCCCGTCGTACGCCCAGAGGTGGACCGGGCGGCGCTCGAGCGGCTGCGCGCGCCTGCGGACCGGTTCGCGGCGTGGACCTCTCGCCTCGCCGAGGTCGAGGCGCTGGCCCTCGATTTGCGGCAGGATCGGTCCTCGTGACGACTCCGCGCAACGCCTCGACCGCCATGGCCACGGTGCTGGTCGACGAGCTGGTCCGCGGTGGGGTCCGTGAGGTCGTGCTCGCACCCGGCTCCCGCTCGGCGGCCCTGGCCTTCGCCGTGCACCAGGCCGCCGCCGAAGGGCGGCTCCGCCTGCACGTCCGGATCGACGAGCGCACCGCGGGGTTTCTCGCCCTCGGCCTGGCCAAGACCTCCCGCCGCCCGGTTCCCGTCATCACCACCTCCGGCACGGCCGTGGCGAACCTGCACCCTGCGGTGCTCGAGGCCTCGCACGCCGGAGTACCTCTGCTGGTCCTCAGCGCCGACCGGCCCGCCGGCCTCCGTGGCACGAACGCGAACCAGACCACAGACCAGGTGAAGATCTTCGGCGACGCGGTCCGGGCCTTTGCGGACGTACCCCCGGCGTTCACCGGTGCGGGCGAGGCCGCCCAGGTCGCGACCTGGAGGTCCCTTGTCGCCCGGCTGCTCGCCACCGCGGCAGGGGGTACGACGACCGCGCCCGGTCCGGTCCACCTCAACCTCCAGCTCGTCGAGCCGCTGACCCCTGACCTCGACGGCGGCTGGAGCGCAGAGATCGCCGGCCGACCCGACGGCGCAGCCTGGACCGCCGTACAGCCCGCCCGTTCACCTGAGGCCACCACGCTCCCGAACGGCCCGCGCACGGTCGTGGTGGCGGGCGACGACGCCGGACCACCGGCGCGGATCCTCGCGGAGCAGGCCGGTTGGCCCCTCCTGGCGGAGCCCACCAGTGGCTCCCGCACCGGGCAGAACGCGATCCGCACCTACCGCCTGCTGCTCGCCGACCCGACCCTGCTCGACCAGGTCGAGCGCGTGGTCGTCTGCGGACACCCGACCCTCTCCCGTCCGGTCACCAGGCTGCTGTCCCGGGCCGACGTCGAGGTCGTCGCCGTTCCCGGTGTGACCGGCTGGACCGACCCCGGCCACCAGGTCACGCGGGCGCTGCCGGCCGCGACCGTGGAAGCCGCCGACGACCCCGCCTGGCTGCGGCTCTGGCAGGAGCGCGACGCGGAGCTGTCCGTAAAGCTCGACAAGCTGCTTGCGGAGCAGGAGGGCCTTACCCCGCAGCAGGTCGCCGGCGCGGTCAGCACGGCCCTGCCTCCGGGCGGGCTGCTCGTCGTCGGCGCGTCCAACCCGGTCCGCGACCTAGACCTGACCGCCGCGCGCTACCCGGTGGGGGAGCGGCGGCTGGTGGTCGCGAACCGTGGTCTCGCCGGCATCGACGGCTCCGTCTCCACGGCAGTCGGCGCCGCCCTGGCACGCGAGAGCACCACGCGTGCGTTCGCACTGCTCGGGGACGTCACCTTCCTGCACGACAGCAACGGGCTCGTCATCGGCCCCGACGAGCCCCGACCCGACCTCACCATCGTGGTCGTCAACGACGACGGCGGCAGCATCTTCGCGCTGCTGGAGCAGGGAGCCCCGGCGTTCGCGGACTCCTTCGAGAGGCTCTTCGGCACCCCGCATCGCGTGGATCTCGCCAGCCTCTGCGCCGCGACCCGCACCCCGCACTGGCAGGTGCGCTCGCTCGAGGAGCTGCGGCACGCGCTGGAGAACCCGAACGGCGGGATCGAGGTCGTCGAGGCCGTCGTACGCCGCGACAACCGGCGCGAGCTCGACGCCGCCATCAGATCCCTGGTCTGACCTGACGGAGACTGAGGAGCGGCTCAGAGGCCGGAGACGGCGTCCCGGACCGGGACGAACTTCGCCTGAGCCTCGGCCAGCTCGGCCTCCGGGTCGGAGCCGGCTACGACACCACAGCCGGCGAACAGTCGCACGGTCCGGCCGTCGATCTCGGCCGAACGCAGCGCGATGCCCCACTCGCCGTCGCCGGAGGCGTCCATCCAGCCGACCGGTCCGGCGTAACGGCCGCGGTCCATCCCCTCGATCTCCGCGATCAGCTCCTGGGCAGCGGCGGTCGGGGTGCCACCCACCGCGGCCGACGGGTGGAGTGCCTCGGCCAGCTCCAGCGACGACGTCTCGTCATCGATCACGCCGGCCACGTCTGTGGCCAGGTGCATGACGTTGGGCAGGTGGAGCACGAACGGCGACTCGGGGACGTTCATCGACGTGCAGTGCGGGGCGAGGGCGTCGGCCACCGAGCGGACGGCGTACTCGTGCTCCTCGAGGTCCTTGGACGAGCGTGCGAGTGTTGCGGCCAGCGCCAGGTCGCGCTCGTCGTCGCCGGTACGACGGATGGTGCCGGCCAGCACGCGGGAGGTGACCAGCCCACGTTCGCGGCGCACCAGCATCTCCGGCGTCGCGCCGAACAGTCCGTCGACGTGAAAGGTCCAGCACATCGGGTAGCTCTCCGAGAGCCGCTGCAGCGGCCAGCGCACGTCGATGTCCTCGGAGGCTGAGGCGACGAGATCCCGTGCCAGCACGACCTTCTCCAGGTCACCGCGGCCGATGCGTCGCACCGCCTCGGCCACGACGCTCTCCCACTCGGTGCCGCTCAGGGCGCCGTCGACGAACACGACCCCGGTGGGCGGCTCCGGGGAGTCCGCGGCGCCGATCTCAGGCGTCGCGGTGATCCCGGCGCGGCTGATCGTGGTGACCCAGGTGTCGTCGCCGCGGCGGCCGACGACCACCTCGGGAACGACCAGGACACTCTCGCCGGGCTCGTCGGCGAACGCGAAGGAGCCGAACGACACCAGCCCGGTGCCTGGTTGCCGCACCTCGTCGCGGACGACGGCCATCCGGGCGTGAGAGCGCCACCAGGCGCGTGCCTCCGCGAACCGGTCGGGACCCTGCGTGCGGATCGTGGCGGCGACTCCCCAGCCGACCAGACCCTCACCGCGGCGTACCCAGGCGAGCGCATCCTCGCGGGGCACCAGGTCGAGCAGCGTGCCGGGGTCGTCGAGGGCGACGGTCCTCACGACAAGGGGCGTCGCGTCGGCGGAGCTCTGGGCCACGGTGGTCACAAGGACCCAGAGTACGGGGCGCCCTTGGAGCACCCGGAACCGATCCTCTCCCGCAAGCCGGCCGCAGGGGGCCTGTCTAAGGTATCCACGTGACCCGTGCAGACCTGGACAAGAACCCCGCCGACGTCGCCGCGATGTTCGACGACGTGGCGAGGCGCTACGACATCACCAACGACATCTTGTCCCTGGGTCAGGACCGCCGCTGGCGCCGAGACGTGATCGACGCCGTCGACCCCAAGCCGGGGGAGCGGGTCCTCGACCTCGCCGCCGGCACGGGTACGTCGAGCCAGCCCTTCGCCGACCGCGGAGCGCGGGTCGTGCCGTGCGACTTCTCGATCGGCATGCTCAGGGTGGGCAAGCGCAACCGGCCACACCTTCCGTTCACGGCCGGGGACGGCACCCGGCTGCCGTTCGCCGACGACACGTTCGACGCGGTCACCATCTCCTTCGGGCTGCGCAACATCGTCGACCCCGATGCCGGGCTCCGCGAGCTGCTGCGGGTCACGCGGCCCGGAGGACGGCTGGTGGTGTGCGAGTTCAGCCGGCCGACCTGGGCGCCGTTCCGGACCGTCTACATCGAGTACCTGATGAAGGCACTTCCGTCCGTGGCCCGCGCCGTGTCCTCGAGCCCCGACGCCTACGTCTACCTGGCCGAGTCCATCCGGGCCTGGCCGGACCAGGCCGGACTCGCCCAGCGCATCGCCTAGGCGGGCTGGAGCCGCACCAAGTGGCGCAACCTGTCCGGCGGCATCGTTGCCCTGCACCACGCCACCGCCTGAGCTTCGAGCGGCCCCGCTGAGGGTCCGAGGCGGCCTGTCCGACGTGCGTGATTTAGCACACGAAACCGTTGCCGAATTATGCGTCGAACATCACAGATGCGTCGACGTCACGGTTGGGGCGGGGCGGGTTCTCAGGATGTGACGCAGGCCTCTAGACTTGCCGCTGATGGCACTTAGTGAAGCTTTTCACTAAGTCACAAGAGCCTATTTTTCGGCGGCCGGAACAGGAAGACGAGGTGCGCGATCCCATGACCCGGACCAGCGCTGACGAGCGGCAGGCCGACGTCATCGTCGTCGGCGCCGGGCCCGCGGGCTCGGCCGCCGCGTTCCACCTCGCGCAGGCCGGTGTGGACGTCCTCCTCCTCGAGAAGAGCGCCTTCCCCCGGGACAAGATCTGCGGGGACGGACTCACCCCTCGCGCGGTCAAGCAGCTGGTCGGTCTCGGTTTCGACCTGGACGCCCCCGGCTGGCAGAAGAACCTCGGCCTCCGCATCGTCGGAGCCGGTCACCGTCTCGAGCTGCCCTGGCCCGAGCTCTCGTCGTACCCGCCGTACGGCATGGTCCGGACCCGCATGGACCTCGACGAGCTCCTCGCCCGCCACGCCGAGAAGGCCGGCGCCCGGCTGATGGAACGGACCGCGGTCACCGGCCCGGTCTTCGACGAGCGCACCGGCCGGGTCGTCGGCGTCAGCGCCAAGCCGGTCGACGACCGCGGCCGCCGGGTCGGGGACGAGGTCACCTACCGTGCCCCGGTCGTGATCGCCGCCGACGGTGTCTCCGCGCGCATCGCTGTCTCGCTCGGACTCGAGCGCCGCGAGAACCGGCCGATGGGTGTGGCCGTGCGCACCTACTACACGACGCCCCGCCATGACGACCCGTGGATGGAGTCGTGGCTCGAGCTCTGGGACGGCGAGCCCGGCCGGTCCAGCCTGCTTCCCGG
>JBFIWG010000165.1:0-7249 GCA_041606495.1 Nocardioidaceae bacterium | reverse complement strand
GACCATGGCGAGCCGGGCGACCTCGGGCTTTCCCTCGATCACCTTCTCGACACCGGCGCGGATGCGCCCGGTGACGCGAGCCAGTGTCTCGAGGTCGGCACCGTCGCCGGTGTGCACGCCGGTCGCCGCCTGGTCCAGTGAGGCCACGCTGTTCCCCTCTCCGACAGCCCTGAGGCCGCCCCGATACGTGTCTTCATCCAACATCATCCTTCAAATTCCTGTCACCGAACTATGGGTGTTCGGGTGGGCGCAACAAGCCGGGTGCCGCGACCGGGCTCCCACTGGGCCGCGATCGGCTCCCCATCCGCCCCACTTCCCTCCACCGCCGCGCCCTCCACCGCTCAACCACGCCTGTGACCAGCGGATTCGCCGGAACCGTCGCAGTGAGACGGCGCGGCAAAACCCCGCGCAAACATGGGCGTTTTTGGTTGTCAGTGGAGCGAAGTGGAGTATGGTGGTGCGCAGTGGAGGAGAGGGAAGCCTTTTCCGCGTCGAGCAGGACTCAGGCAGGGGAGGTGTCGAGATGTTCTTCGGCACCTACACGCCCCGGCTCGACGACAAGGGGCGACTGTTTCTTCCCGCGAAGTTCAGGGACGAGCTGTCGGAGGGTCTCGTGGTCACCAGAGGGCAGGAGCGCTGCCTCTACGTGTGGTCCATGGAGGAGTTCGGCAAGCTCACCGAGCGTCTTCGCGAGGCTCCGGTCACCAACAAGGGAGCGCGCGACTACGTCCGCATGTTCTTCGCCGGTGCCTCAGACGAGACGCCGGACAAGCAGGGCCGCATCACGATTCCGCCGATGCTGCGCGAGTACGCGTCGCTGACCAAGGAATGCATCGTGATCGGCGCGATGAACCGGATCGAGATCTGGGATGCCGGCTCGTGGCAGACCTACTCGGACGAGCAGGAGCAGGCCTTTGCCGACCTGTCGGAGGAGGTGTTCCCCGGAGTGATCTGACCAGGTCGGAGCACTCAAGCAGCAGGCAGCAGCACCCAGCAGCACTCAGCAGCAACCGCATCAGTCAGTCGAGAGCCACGAGTCGTTGGGCCTGGTCTCACGTCCGCTCACCTTGTCATCTGGCGCACCTTCCCCGGTGCCAGACGACAACTTCCCAAGGCGAGCGGACTGGGGACCTGGCCACACGAATCCTTCGCCGATCAACCGAGCAGCACCGATCAACGCTTCTTCCAGCAGGATTCAGTCAAGGGGTCGAAACCATGAGTGTCACCTTCTCCGGGCAGGTGTCCGGCCAGCCGACGAGGCGGGTTCGCGAAGAGGTGAAGGACGGGCTCGCCGTCATCGCCTTCTCGGCCGCCGCATCGACAGCGCTCGCCGTGGCCCTGATGATCCTCGTGCAGCTGGCCGACCGGGTGAGCTGAGCATGACGAACCCCCGCCACGTCCCGGTCCTTCTCGACCGGGTCGTTGCCTTGGTGGCACCGCCGCTGGACAAGCCCGGTGCGCTGTTCGTCGACGCGACCCTTGGACTGGGTGGGCACAGCGAGGCCGTGCTGAACCGGTGCCCGCAGGCCCACCTGATCGGCATCGACCGGGACACCCACGCGCTGGACAGCAGCCGCGAGCGGCTCGCGACGTACGCCGACCGCACCACCTTCGTGCACGCGGTCTACGACGAGATCCCGGACGTGATCGCAGACCTGGGTCACGCCTCCGTGGACGGAGTCCTGTTCGACCTCGGTGTCTCCTCGATGCAGCTCGACGTCCGGGAGCGCGGCTTCGCCTACGCCGAGGACGCCCCGCTGGACATGCGGATGAACGACACCACCGGGCAGACCGCAGCCGACGTGCTGAACACCTACCCGGCCGAAGAGCTGAGCCGGATCCTGAAGATGTACGGCGAGGAGCGGTACGCCCGGCGCATCGCCGACGCGATCGTCCGCGAGCGGGAGCGCGAGCCGTTCACCCGCTCGGCCCGCCTTGTGGAGCTGATCCGCGAGTCGATCCCGGCGCCGGCGCGCAGGACCGGGGGACACCCCGCCAAGCGCACGTTCCAGGCCCTGCGGATCGAGGTCAACGACGAGCTCTCGGTGCTGCGCCGCGCGGTCCCGGGAGCCCTCGACTCGGTCGGTGTCGGCGGCCGGGTCGTGGTGATGTCCTATCACTCGCTGGAGGACCGCCTCGTCAAGCAGGCGTTCACCGAGGTCACCAAGAGCGACCTGCCCCCCGACCTGCCGTTCGTGCCCGAGGGCCACGAACCGCCCTTCCGACTGGTCACCCGCGGCTCCGAGAAGGCGTCGGCCGTGGAGATCGAGGAGAACCCCCGAGCAGCATCGGTGCGCCTTCGCGCCGTTGAACGAGTCCGCACCAGCACTGGAGCCGTCGCATGAGCACCCTGATGAACCAGGCTCGCAACCGCGTCCCCCGCTTCGCCGAGGCCGCCGTCGAGCGCGCCCGGCTCACCGTCGTACCCCGCCGGGTGCAGAAAGCGCCCCGGGTTCCGTTCGTCAGTCTGGTGTCGCTGCTGCTGGTCACCGGAGTGATCGGGCTCCTGCTGTTCAACACCAACATGCAGCAGGCCTCGTTCGTGGCGACGTCGATGGAGCAGCGCGCCTCGCTCCTCGACGCCAAGGAGCAGTCGCTGCAGATGGAGCTCGACCGGCTTCGTGATCCGCAGCGGGTGGCCGCACGCGCCAAGAAGCTCGGCATGGTTCCTGCTGCGAGCCCGGCCTTCCTTCGGCTGTCCGACGGCGAGGTGCTCGGCACGCCCGTCGCGGCCGAGCCGACCGACGCCATGCGCATCGCCCCGCTTCCGACGCGCAAGCCCAAGTCGCTGCGCCCCGACCCGGTGATCCTCGAGCTGCCCAAGAGCAAGGCCACAGCAGGAAACAACCGCGACACGACTCGCGCATCGGCAGCCGACGGCGTCGAGGCAGGTACAAAGAAGAAGCAGCAGCCGCAGCAGTCCCAGGGGAGAGCGCGTTGACCCAAGGCAGGGGGCCAGACCCGCGTCGGTCGGGACCGTCGGGGTCCGCGGCGCAGGGACGTGCGCGGTCCGGCCGCGGCGGTTCGCTGATCCGTCTCCGCATCGGCTTCATCCTGATCGCGATGGTGGTCTCGATCTTCGGCGCCCGCTTGTTCCAGCTGCAGGGCGTGGACGCCAAGGCGTATGCCGCCAGGGCCGAGGCTGCCGGGCTCGTCACCGTGCCGCTTCCGGCCACCCGTGGGGCGATCACCGACCGCAACGGTGAACCCCTGGCCGAGTCGGTCGACGGCCTGATGATCGTGGCCGACCCGACCATGACGTCGCCGTACGCCCAGGAGATCGCCAAGATCGTGGCGAGCCGGCTGGACGTGGACTACTTCGAGATCCTCGAGCGGCTGCGCAAGCCGGACACCCAGTTCCAGTACATCGCCCGCCGGGTGCCCTCCACGAAGGCACACGCCGTCGTCGATGAGATCGAGGCCGCCGGCTACAAGGGGATCGACACCCGGCGCGACCCCGTTCGTGACTACCCGGCGCGCGACGTCGCGGCCAACCTCTTGGGGTTCATGGGAGCCGAGGGCGAGCCGATGGCCGGCTTCGAGCTGCTCTTCGACCACCTGCTCGCGGGCAAGGACGGTTCGGCGACCTACGAGGTCGGCGGAGGCAACCGGTTGCCGCTCGGCGACAACAGTGTGGTCGAGCCGAAGAACGGCACCGACCTTGCCCTGACCGTCGACCGGGACGTGCAGTGGTACGTCCAGCGGGTGCTGCGCCAGGCGGTGGACGGCTCGGGAGGCTCCTCGGGATCCGCTGTCGTCATGGACAGCCGCACCGGTGAGATCCTCGCGCTCGCGGACCACCCGACCTTCGACGCCAACCGGCCGTTGCTCTCCGACCCCTCCGACCTCGGCTCGCGCTCGCTGTTCGGCGTCTACGAGCCTGGCTCGGTGCAGAAGGTCCTCACGGCCGCCTCCCTGATCGACGCCGGGAAGGTCAGCCCCGACACCAAGATCACGGTGCCCTCCGAGCTTCGTCGTCAGGACCGGGTGATCGGTGACTACTGGGACCACGGCAAGCTGCGGCTCACCCTGACCGGGGTGATCGCCAAGTCCTCCAACATCGGCACCATCCTCGCCGCCGACGAGTTCAGCCCCGAGGAGCTGCACACCTACCTCGCCAGCTTCGGTCTCGGCTCACGCACCGGTGTGGGCATCCCGGGCGAGACCGCGGGCCTGCTGCCGCCGTGGGAGAGGTGGTCGCAGATCAACCAGGACACCATCTCGTTCGGTCAGGGTGTCTCGGTCAACGTCCTGCAGATGGCCACCGCCGTGAACGCCATCGCCAACGGGGGAGTGCTGGTCACCCCGAGCCTGGTCAAGGGCAGTGCCACGACCGCGAACGGTGCGCAGGTCGGCACCGACACCACGACGATGCGACGCGTGATCAGTGAGCGGGCCGCGACCCTCACCACCGAGATGATGGAGGCGGTGACCGACCCTGAGGAGGGCACGGCCCCGTCCGCCGCCATCGAGGGCTACCGCGTGGCCGGCAAGACCGGTACGGCGCAGCGGGTCGGGGAGGAGTGCGGCTGCTACGACGGCACGTTCACCGTCTCCTTCGCGGGGTTCGCGCCGGCTGACGCACCCCGGTTCCTGGTGTACGTCGTCGTGCAGGACCCCAAGAACGGGGGTGGAGGTGGTTCCGTCGGGGGGCCTGCCTTCCGAAAGATCATGACCTACCTGCTGCAGAAGTACGCCGTCCCGCCGACCGGTGCAACGGCACCCGACAACCCTGTCGAATGGTGACCGCGGGTAACCTTCCGGCGTGCCCGACGTGATCCCGACGCGACCCAGCGAGCCCACCGGGACCCCCGTGGGAGACCTCGAGACCTGGCTCGGCGACGCCCTGACCGAGGTCCTCGACCGTGACGACGCCGTCGTGGTCACCGGGGTCAGCCTGAGCTCGCAGCGGATCCAGCCCGGCGACCTGTACGCCGCCCTGCCCGGCTCCCGGGCGCACGGGGCGTCCTTCGCCTCCGACGTCGTGGCGGCCGGGGCGGTCGCGGTACTCACCGACCCCGACGGCGCCGCCCTGTGCAAGGACCTCGGAGTGCCGGTCCTGGTGGTGCAGCGGCCGCGCGCGCTTCTCGGGTCGCTGGCCGCCCGGGTGTACGGCGAGCCGACCGAGGCGCTCCGACTGGTCGCGGTCACCGGGACCCAGGGCAAGACGACGACCACCCGCCTGGCCGAGAGCGGCCTGCAGGCCTCCGGTGTCCCCACGGCCGTGGTCGGCACCGTCGGCACCAAGATCGACGGGGTCGAGGTGAAGACCACGCTGACGACCCCTGAGGCTCCCGACCTGCACGCGTTGTTCGCGGTGATGCGGGAGCGCGGCGTGCAAGGCTGCGCGATGGAGGTCTCCAGCCACGCGCTGGTCATGGGCCGCGTCGACGGTGTGGTCTTCGACGTGGCGGCCTTCACCAACCTGGGCCGCGACCACCTCGACTTCCACGCGGACATGGAGGAGTACTTCGCTGCCAAGGCGTCGCTGTTCACGCCCGAACGCGCCAGGCTCGGGCTGGTCAACATCGACGACGACTACGGCCGACGGCTGCGCGACACGGCCTCGATCCCGGTGCGGACCTTCTCCACCGCGGGCGCACCCGCCGACTGGATGGCGCTGGACGTCGCGATGGGCCCGACCGGCTCGTCGTTCACGGTCCAGACACCCGACGGCAGCCGTTTCCCTGCCGAGGTCCGGCTGACCGGCGACTTCAACGTCTCCAACGCGCTGTGCGCGATCGCTGCCTGGGGCGAGGCCGGCTTCGACGCGGCAGC
Source organism: Nocardioidaceae bacterium (assembly GCA_041606495.1). Lineage (GTDB taxonomy): Bacteria > Actinomycetota > Actinomycetes > Propionibacteriales > Nocardioidaceae > Nocardioides_C. The sequence continues at coordinate 1,471 of JBFIWG010000165.1, read as the reverse complement.
GGTTGCGCAGGGAATCGCGTCCGGCGGGGGAGTGCCCGGGCGCCTCGAGCAGGTCGACGCCGGGCAGGACTTCCTGGCGGTCGTCGACTACGCCCACAAGCCCGACGCCGTCACGGCGGCGCTGAAGGCGCTCCGGCCCCTGACCGAGGGCCGGCTGATGGTCGTGCTCGGTGCCGGCGGTGACCGGGACCCCGGAAAGCGCCCGCTCATGGGTGAGATCGCGGCACGCCTGGCGGACGTGCTCGTGGTCACCGACGACAATCCCCGCAGCGAGGAGCCCGCGAACATCCGTGCTGCCATCTGCGCAGGCGCCGAGCAGGTGCCGGCGGTAGAGCGCGCGGAGATCCACGACCAGGGCGACCGTCGCCAGGCCATCCGACTGGCCGTCTCGCTGGCACGCGCCGGTGACACCGTCGTGGTCGCCGGCAAGGGTCACGAGACCGGCCAGGAGATCCAGGACACGGTGCAGCCCTTCGACGACCGGGCCGTACTTCTTGAGGAGCTGAACGCCCGATGATCCCCATGACCCTGCCCGAGATCGCCGCCGTCGTCGGCGGCGAGGTCCACGACGACACCGGGGTCACGGTCACCGGGCCCGCGTTCGTGGACAGCCGGGTCGCCGAGCTCGGCGGCCTCTTCGTCGCGATCGACGGCGAACGCGCCGACGGCCACGAGTTCGCCGGCGCCGCTCTGGCCTCGGGTGCAGCAGCGGTCTTGGGTACCCGCCCGGTCGGGCTACCCATGGTTGTGGTCGGTGACCCCCAGGCCGCGCTGGCGAAGCTGGCACGACACGTCCTCCGAAGGCTCGACCGGGTCCGCGTCATCGCGCTCACCGGTTCGCAGGGCAAGACCAGCACCAAGGACCTGCTTGCCCAGGTGCTCGCAGACGCAGGTACGACAGTCGCCACCCGGGGCTCGTTCAACAACGAGCTTGGCCTGCCCCTGACCGTGCTCCGCGCCGATGCGACCACCGAGTACCTCGTCCTCGAGATGGGTGCCCGCGGCATCGGTCATCTCAAGCAGCTGTGCGACATCGCCCGGCCCGACATCTCGCTGGTCCTGAACGTCGGCAAGGCACACCTCGGCGAGTTCGGGACCCAGGCGGACATCGCCCAGGCCAAGGGCGAGCTCGTGGACGCGCTCGCCCCGGACGGGCTGGCGATCCTGAACGCCGACGACCCGCTGGTGAGCGCGATGGCCTCGCGCTCGGCCGCGCCGGTGCGCACCTTCGGGGAGGGCGGCGGGGCCGACGTACGCGTGGAGAACCTCAGCGTCGACGAGCTCGGTCGACCACGGTTCGACCTCGCCGCCGGCGAGGAGGTCGCCCGGGTCGAGATGAAGCTCCTGGGCGAGCACCAGGCCGGGAACGCCGCGGCCGCGGCCGCGGTCGCCCTGGCGGTCGGCGTCCGGTTGGACCGGGTGGCGCAGTCGCTCACCGGAGCCGGTCAGGCCTCGCGGTGGCGCATGGAGG
>JBFIWG010000164.1:0-7265 GCA_041606495.1 Nocardioidaceae bacterium | reverse complement strand
GTCTCGGCGTAGAACGTGAACGAGTGGTTGGGTCGGCGGACCAGCTGCCAGACCAGGTAGGCCTTGGTGGTGCTGGTGTGACCGGCGAGCGCGACCGAGATCGGGTGCAGCGCGAAGATCGCCACGATCACCACCGTGCCGGCGAGGGTGCCGACGACTGGGCGACGGATCCGGGGTGTCAGGGCCAGGAAGGCGTACACCGCCCCCGCAAGGACGATGCTGGACTCCTTCGCCAGCATCGTCAGTCCCATGGCGCCGCCCGCGGCGACCATCCATCTGACTTTTCCGGTCTTGGCGAACTTCGCGACCCACAGGAGCGTGATCGTTGCGAAGAAGACCATCGGGCCGTCGAGCAGCACCTGGCGGGTCACGATCACGTGATACGGCATCACTGCAAGAATTCCGCCGGCCAGGAGTCCGACGTTGCGGCTGTACAGCTCGGCGCCGAGCAGATAGACCACGAACACCGTGGCCACACCGAAGCCGGCGATCAGCACACGTCCCGCGAGATCGTGCTCGCCCTCTCGGAAGATGACCGAGAGCAGCATCTGCACGAGCATCGGGTGTGCCCGGAACACCGGAAAGTAGTCGATGTACTCGGGGTTGCCCGCAAGCGAGGCACCCTGACCGGAGTAGACCGCCTCGTCGCTGTTGAAGCCGACGGCGTTCAGGTTCACCAAACGTGCCGCGGTCGCAACACCGAGGATGGTGGCGAGGAGCACGCCCGTACGATGCTTCCGGGCCAGCCGCGCCAGAGCTCGCCACCAGCCCGGGTCCGGACGAGACGGTCGTGCTCCTCGCTCTCTGTGCTCCATAGCGCGCTTCTCCCTGCCCCGCGCGACGGAGCCGACGGTCACTGCCAATTCCTGTTCTCCCCCCCGGGCTACGAAATCTCCTCGGCCGGCTTCACCCGACACCGAGCTCAGTCCTGCTGACTAGTACGTGCCACGAGCTTCGGGATCTCGTCCGCCCAGCCGAAGCTGTCTGAGGCGACCCTGCGCACCCGCATCTCCTGCAGCGCCGAGCGGAGCACGTCACGCTCGCGCTGGCGCAGCTCCTGGTAGGCCTCGCCGCCGACCACGAGAACAGGCGCTAGGTACCGGAACGGGGGGAAACCGTAGGCGTCGTCGGTGTTCTCCACCAGCTCGTCCAGCGCCTGGTCGACCCCGATGTCGGACAGTGCCGGCGCTCCCCGCTCGATGATGAACATCTCCGAGACCCGGGTCTCGTCGATGACCTCGCACGGGACCAGGCGGTCCGCGTTGTACTTGGGCGGCGGGACCAGGAACTGGGTGATCGCGTTCGCAGTCATCACCGGCAGGTTCTTCTCCCCCATCGCCAGACCGACGCTCCGGCCGCCCTTCGAGTGCAGCCGGCTCTTGAGGCCGAGGGTGATCCACTCAGTCCGACTCAGGTCGCCCGGGTCCACCGCACGCAGGGTGTGGTTGCTGATCGTCAGCGGCTTGGGGAAGCACCTCGCCGTGCCGTCCGGAGAAAGGATCGTCATGTCGTCGGAGAGGAAGCGTGCGCCGCGCTCACGGAGCAGCCGGAGCACCGTCCCGGTCTTGCCGGTGTCCGTTCGCGCCGACATCATGATCCCGACGCCGTCCAGCTCGATGCAGGCCGAGTGCAGCAGCATCCGGCCCTTGGACGCCACTTCGCACCGGAGGAGCGCCTCCAAGATGTTGGTGTAGACGACGTGCGGCGAGTGAGCCAGGAGCTTGCTGACCGTGACGTGGATCTTGTCCCCGAGGTCGATCGAGAAGTTCGCGCCGAGGTGACCGAGGTGCTCCTCGTAGCGCACACCTGGTGGCTGGTTGAAGCGCAGTAGCTGAGCGCGCTGGTGCGGGCGGGCCGGCCCGACCTTGCCTACCCGAACCTCGATGTCGAGGTCACGGCCCAGGCGGGGAGCCCGGAAGAACTCCAGCTCTGGCAACGGGATCTGGCTGCCGACGCTGACCAGGTCCGCGATCATGTAGCGGTAGGGCAGGTAGCCGGTCCCCTTGGGCCGCACCGCACGCGGCCGGCTGCTCGAGGTGATCTGGACCTGGTCGTCGAAGAGGACCTGGACCGGGCCGGGTGAGCTGCTGCTCGGGTCTGCTGGAGCCGCAGGAACACCGGCGGGCTCCGGACTGGTTACGCGCTGGGCCGGAACGGTCTGAGCGACCCGTTCCACGGTCTCCACCACATCCTCGATCGGGGTGTGCGAGACACCGTTCGCGGCGGGGGCGTTCACTGTTCCAGTCATGCCTGCTCCTTGATCGTGAGCCGCTCTTGGGACTTGAACCGCACAACGAACCCGAGCAGCAAGGTCAGTGCAGTGGCGATTAGGTAGTGCATGCCGAGGACCGATATGAAGAGGGCCAGCAGCGGGAGGCGAAGGAGAAGAATCAGGTTGCTCATGCCCATGAACCCGAGCCACCGGATCAGGGGCGTGAGGCGTTTCGGACCCCGGTAGACCACCGTGTCGGTGAGGAGGAAGTTCCACGTCGAGGACAGCTGGGTCGCCAGGATCGCGGCGATCGCATAGTTGATCGCCAGAGTCGTGGGATCTGCGAGCAGCCACATCAGCGCGAGGTTGACGAACAGCCCGGTGGCGCCGACCGTCGCGAACCCAAGTCCACGACCCCACGCCGACGACCTACGCCCGGTGAACAGCTGAGAGGCGAAGAGCTGCAGCAGTTGGCGGAGGAACCGGAATCCCTCCTTCAACGACGCCTTGCTGTCGCCACTCAGCCGCTCACCGAAGACGAACGGCACTTCACTCTTGGCCAGGCCCGGCGTCCTGGCGACCATCTCGAGGAGGATCTTGAACCCTGGCGGCCGCATCACCTCCAGCTCCAGCGCGTTCGGCCGGATGGCGAAGAAGCCACTCATCGGGTCCGAGATCCCCTTCAGCCGGCGGGGGAAGAACGCCTTGCTGAGGTGCGTAGAGAGATCGGAGACCAGGACGCGGACGCCGTTGGCCAGCCCGGCCGTGGACCCCCCGGGGACGTGCCGGCTGGCGACGACCACATCGGCGTTGTCGCGGACTCCGGCTGCGATCAGCTCAGGGACCAGCTCCGGCGGGTGCTGGAGGTCGCCGTCCATCACCACTGCCCACGGAGAGTTCGTCTGGCGCAGTCCGGCAAGCACTGCGCCTCCCAGGCCACCCGTCCTCTCGTGGGGCTCGCGGTGGTGGAGGCGCACCGTCAACGGGCTCGTCTTGCCCGCCTGGTGAACGCGTTGCGGGGTGTCGTCGTCGCTGTCGTCGACGAAGATCACGCAGGCCTGGCGGCCCTCCAACGTTCGCGACAGCCGGTTCAACAGAGGCTCCACGTTCCCGCTCTCGTTGCGGGTCGGGACGATGACCGTCAGCTCGTGTGTGAGCGGTATGTCATCGGTCGGCGCGAACGGTGCCCCGTCCAGGACAGCGTCCCTGGGCATTACGCGTCGTCCCTGCCGCGGAATCTCGAGCCCACGGCGCAGCGTCGACGAGCTTGGTGGCTCGTTCACTCCCCCTTGGACGCCGGTACGGGCTTTCTGACCATCCATGTCCCCTCCACCCCAAGTACGTTCTGGTCGAAAGGGGTCGAAGGGTCGCGCCGGGACGATGACATACGCCGATCGCAACTGCCTGCAACCGACATCACGCCGGCCGACATGGTGATGCATCCGCCGGTCACTACTGCCCGCCCCAGAGCGTCTCTTCCACTCCCCTGGCCGTCGGACGAACGACCCAAACCCCCGGTCCTCCGTCGCCCTTCGAGCATGCGTCTCCGCGCCCGTGGTCCTCAATGGTCAATAAACGCCAGATGAACACTGGGCAAAGCACAGCGGTTGAAAACCGACAACGTGCGCGAGCCGAGAACAAACCCGACCGTCTCGGTCGGCTGAACGGGGCATCGGGGACTAGCCCGTACGGGACCCGACATCACCCCATCGCGCGGACCAACTGGTGCGGTCAGGTCATTGCCTCGGTGCGGTTCCTGACGGGATGTCGGGTTAGCGAGTGCCCTTTGCGACCGTTGCCTTGGACTTCTGGGGGCCGGTCGACTTGGAAGTAGTCGCCGCCCGCTTGGTGCCCTTGCGGGCCGTCGTACGTGCACCACCGCTCTTCGTTTTGTCCGTGATGCGACCGTCGAGCAGTGGCTTGAGGAACTCGCCGGTGTAGCTGTCGGGGTTGGCGGCGACGTCCTCCGGGGTTCCTTCCGCGACGACCATGCCACCGCGGCTGCCGCCCTCAGGCCCCATGTCGATCAGCCAGTCCGCCGTCTTGATCACGTCAAGGTTGTGCTCGATCACCAGGACCGTGTTGCCCTGGTCGACCAAGCGACCGAGGACCAGCAACAGCTTGCGGATGTCCTCGAAGTGCAGACCCGTGGTCGGCTCGTCGAGGACGTAGACGGTGCGACCGGTCGACCGCTTCTGCAGCTCGGCCGCGAGCTTCACCCGCTGGGCCTCTCCGCCCGACAGCGTCGGCGCCGGCTGGCCCAGGCGGACGTACCCAAGTCCGACGTCGACGAGCGTCCGCAGGTGCCGCGAGATGGCCGGGATCGCTGCGAAGAAGTCCACCGCCTCCTCGATCGGCATGTCGAGCACCTCGGCGATCGTCTTGCCCTTGTAATGCACCTCGAGCGTCTCGCGGTTGTACCGGGCGCCGTGACAGACCTCGCACGGGACGTAGACGTCAGGTAGGAAGTTCATCTCGATCTTGATCGTGCCGTCGCCCGAGCAGGCCTCGCAGCGGCCGCCCTTGACGTTGAACGAGAACCGGCCCTGGAGGTAGCCGCGCATCTTCGCCTCGGGCGTCGAGGCGAAGAGCTTGCGCACGTGGTCGAAGACGCCGGTGTACGTCGCGGGGTTGGATCGCGGCGTCCGGCCGATCGGCGACTGATCGACGTGGATCACCTTGTCGACATGGTCCAGCCCGGTGATGCGCCGGTGTCGTCCCGGGACCGTGCGGGCGTTGTAGATCTGCTTGGCCAGCGAGGTGTAGAGGATGTCGTTGACCAGCGTGGACTTTCCCGAGCCGGAGACGCCGGTGACGGCGACGAACATGCCCAGCGGGAACGCGACGTCGACGTCCTGCAGGTTGTGCTCCTTGGCACCGAGCACCTTCAGCTCGCGTCCGGTGGTCCGCGGGCGGCGTACGTCGGGGACCGGGATCTCCTTGCGCCGGGAGAGGTACATGCCGGTCTGGGAGTCGTGATGGTTCAACAGCTCGTCGACCGTGCCGGAGACGACCACCTGGCCACCGTGCTCGCCGGCCCCAGGGCCGATGTCGACCACCCAGTCAGCGACGCGGATGGTGTCCTCGTCGTGCTCCACGACGATCAGTGTGTTGCCGAGGTCGCGGAGGCGCACCAGCGTCTCGATCAGCCTGTGGTTGTCCCGCTGGTGAAGCCCGATCGAGGGCTCGTCGAGGACGTAGAGGACGCCGACGAGGCCCGCACCGATCTGGGTCGCCAGCCGGATGCGCTGGGCCTCGCCGCCGGACAGCGACCCGGACGGCCGGTCCAGCGAGAGGTAGTCGAGTCCCACGTCGAGCAGGAAGTTCAGCCGCTCCTGGATCTCTTTGAGCACCCGCTCGGCGATCTGCCGCTCGCGGGGGCTGAGCTCGAGGGTCTTGAGGAAGTCCGCCGTCTCGTTGATCGGCATCGCGCAGACCTCGGCGATGTTCTTGCCGCCCATCGTGACCGCGACCGAGACAGGCTTGAGCCGACTCCCCTGGCACGTCGGGCAGGGGACCTCGCGCATGAAGCCCTCGAACCGCTCGCGGCTGGTGTCGGACTCCGCCTCGCGGTGGCGGCGTTCGATGTAGGGACGCACCCCCTCGAAGGAGGTGTAGTAGGAGCGCTCGCGGCCGTAGCGGTTGCGGTGCCGGACATGGACCCTGGTCGAGTGGCCGTCGCGGATGGACTTGCGGGCCTTGGCGGACAGCTTCTCCCACGGGGTGTTCAGGTCGAACCCGAGCTCGTCGCCCAGCGCACCGAGAAGCCGGGTGAAGAAGTCCGCGACGTGAGCTCCGGACCAGGGTCCGATCACGCCCTCGCCGAGGGTCATCGACGGGTCCGAGATCACCAGCTCGGGGTCCACCTCCATGCGGGTGCCAAGACCGTGACACTCGGGGCAGGCGCCGAACGGAGAGTTGAACGAGAACGAGCGAGGCTCGAGCTCCTCGAAGGACAGGTCGTCGTAGAGGCACGCCAGGTGCTCGGAGAACGTCCGTTCGCGGTGCTCGTCATCCTCCGGCAGGTCGACGAAATCGAGCGTCACGAGACCGGCTGAGAGCCCCAGAGCGGTCTCGATCGAGTCGGTGAGCCTGCGCTTCGCCGACTCCTTCACCGAGAGCCGGTCGACCACGACCTCGATCGTGTGCTTCTTCTGCTTGTCCAGCTTGGGTACGTCGGTGAGCGTGTGGGTCTCGCCGTTGACCCGCACCCGGGAGAAGCCCTGGGTCTGCAGCTGCCGGAAGAGCTCGAGGTACTCGCCCTTGCGGCCCCGGATCACCGGAGCGAGCACCTGGAACCTGGCCCCCTCCTCGAGCTCGAGGACCCGGTCGACGATCTGCTGGGGCGTCTGCCTGGCGATCGGCCGACCACACTTGGGGCAGTGCGGGCGGCCGGCGCGGGCGTAGAGCAACCGGAGGTAGTCGTAGACCTCGGTGATCGTTCCGACGGTCGACCGCGGGTTCTTCGAGGTGGACTTCTGGTCGATCGACACCGCAGGCGAGAGCCCCTCGATGAAGTCGACGTCGGGCTTGTCCATCTGGCCGAGGAACTGGCGGGCGTACGCCGACAGCGACTCGACGTACCGGCGCTGCCCCTCGGCGAAGATGGTGTCGAACGCCAGACTGGACTTGCCGGAACCGGACAGACCGGTGAAGACGATGAGGGAGTCGCGGGGCAGGTCGAGGGAAACGTCCTTGAGGTTGTGCTCCCGGGCACCGCGAATGATCAGCTGGTCAGCCACTGCACTTCCCTCGTAGATCTCGTGTCTCGACGTCCTGCCGCCGGATTCGAACAAGTGTTCGCCATCCTATCTGGTGGCACAAGCCGACGCTCCGGCGGTTAGATGGGGTCATGGCTACCTCGACTGCGATCCCCCACCTGGAAGAGATGGTCCTGGCCACCACAAGGTATCTGGGAGCACTGACAGATCTCACCGACGAGGACATGCGCGCGCCCTCGCAGCTGCCCGGCTGGTCCCGGGGCCACGTGGTGACCCACCTGGCGAGGAACGAGGCACGAAGTGGCTGAGCCGTCACCCCTGCGGGCCGGTGC
>JBFIWG010000163.1:0-7280 GCA_041606495.1 Nocardioidaceae bacterium | reverse complement strand
GGCCGCCAGCACGTGCGGCCCTGCTTCGACGAGAATGACCCGCGCGGTCTCGGGTCTGATGCGGCGGAAGTCACGGCGCAGGCTGCGCCTGGCGATTTCGACGAGCGCCCCGGCCATCTCCACGCCGGTGGGTCCGGCGCCGACGACGACGAACGTCAGCAGGTGGTCGATGTCATCCTCGTCCTCGGCCAGCTCGGCCAGCTCGAAGGCGCCGAAGATCCGACCACGCAGCTCCAGCGCGTCGTCGATGCTCTTCATGCCGGGAGCGAACTCCGAGAAGTGGTCGTTGCCGAAGTACGACTGACCCGCACCGGCCGCCACGATCAACGAGTCGTACGGCGTGACCGTCTGCCGGCCCAGAACGTGGTGGGTGACGGTCTTCGCGGTCAGGTCGATGTCGGTGACCTCACCGAGCAGCACCCGGGCGTTCCGCTGCGAGGCCAGCACCTCGCGCGTCGGCGGGGCGATCTCACCCTCGGACAGGATCCCGGTCGCGACCTGGTACAGCAGCGGCTGGAACAGGTGGTGCGTGGTCTTCGCGATCATCGTCACCTCGACGTCGGAACGCCGCAGCGCCTTGGTCCCGAACAGACCACCGAACCCGCTGCCGATCACGACTACTTTGTGCCGGTCGGGGGCGACCTCTGTCATCGTCTTGCCTTCCGCTGGGGTGCTCGTCAATCCCGTCGTGACCATTTTCGACCCTCGGCACACCTCCAGCGCAATCGGTCCACTTTCCGGCCCCCTGATCATGGCGTGGCTCACACGTCCGTCACGGTCCGGCAGGATGGACCTGTGACCCACTACGACCTGGCCATCATCGGCAGCGGCTCGGGCAACTCCATCGTCAACCACGAGTTCGCGGACAAGCGGGTCGCCATCCTGGAGAAGGGCACCTTCGGGGGCACCTGCCTGAACGTCGGGTGCATCCCCACCAAGATGTTCGTCTACCCGGCGGACCTGGCGCGCAGCACGGTTCACGCTCAGGAGCTCGGCGTCGACCTTCGTCTCGAGGGAGCGCGATGGCGCGACATCCGGGACCGGATCTTCCGACGCATCGACCCGATCGCTGTCGCCGGCCGGAACTGGCGCGCCGACCGCAACGAGAACGTCACCCTCTACGAGGGCCATGCCCGGTTCGTCGACGTCCGCACGATCGACACCGGGACCGGCGAGACGATCACCGCCGACCAGGTCGTGCTGGCGGCCGGCAGCCGGGCCGTCGTACCGGACATCCCCGGTCTGGACCAGGTCGGGCATCACACCAGCGACACGATCATGCGGGTCGACGAGGTGCCCGGCGACCTCGCCATCATCGGCGGCGGGTTCGTGGCCGCGGAGTTCGCGCACGTGTTCGGCTCGTTCGGCAGCAACGTCACCCTGATCAACCGCTCCGCGGTGCTGCTGCGCGAGGAGGACGCCGACGTCTCCGCCCGCTTCACCGAGCTCGCCCAGGCTCGCTGGGACGTCCGGCTCGGCACCGTCACCACCAAGGTCGAGGAGTACGACGGCCGCATCCGGCTGCACCTGGACCGGGAGGGTGAGGTGTCCACGCTCGACGTGGACACGGTGCTCGTGGCGACCGGTCGGCGCTCGAACTCCGACGGTCTCGACCTGGACCGCACCGGGGTCGCCGTGGGTGAGCGGGGGCTGGTGCTCGTCGACGAGTTCCAGCGCACCAACGTCGAAGGAATCTGGGCGCTGGGGGACATCAGCAACCCCTACCAGCTCAAGCACGTGTCCAACCACGAGGCACGGGTGATCCAGCACAACCTGCTGCACCCCGGGGACCTGGTCGCGGCGGACCACCGGTACGTGCCGAGTGCGGTGTTCTCCTCGCCGCAGGTGGCCAGCGTCGGCCTGACCGAGGAGCAGGCTCGGGAACAGGGCGTCCGCTACGTCACCTCACGGCAGTCCTACGGCGACGTCGCCTACGGCTGGGCGATGGAGGACTCCGCGGGCTTCGCCAAGCTGCTGGCCGATCCTGACACCGGGCTCCTGCTCGGGGCGCACATCCTCGGGGCACAGGCCTCGAACCTGATCCAGCCGTTGATCCAGGCGATGAGCCTGGGGCAGACGGTGCACGAGGTCGCGCGCGGGCAGTACTGGATCCACCCGGCGCTCATCGAGGTCGTCGAGAACGCCCTGCTCGGCCTCGACCTCGACGCCCGGACAACCGAGACACCAGGCTGAGCAGCCGCTCCGCCACGGCGCGCGCCGGGTGACGTGCCCGCGACCCGCGGCCCGGCTTGATCAGCACGGTGGCGACCGTCTCGAGGCGGGGGTTCTCGTGCTGGCCGTCCACGACCACGCCGGTGTGCCACGACATGGCCAGCCCACGCTCTGTGACCTCCAGCAGAGCCAGGTTGTTGTCGAACCACGGGCCCCGCACCGACCGCCACGTGAACGGCGGATCTGGGACGTGCACGGACTTCGCGGCGAGCGCGCCCATCGGGCCGGCGAGCCCGTACGAGAGCACCGCGGTGGCGAAGCGCATGACGCGCGGCAGCGGGTTGCGGATCGGTGAGCAGACGGCCTGCACGATCCGGCTCCGGTCCCCGGTGCGCTGCTCGTCGCGCACCTTGTCCACCTCGGAGACGTAGGAGTGGTGCACGTCGCCCGACAGGAACGTGACCGTGTCCGGAGCGGGCCCACGCTCGCCGTACGCCACCGAGAGGGCGAGCTCGGCCACCTCGTGGAAACCGTTCTGGAAGGCGGCCCAGTGCTCGAGGTCGACTCCCTGCCGCAGCTTCTCTCCGAACCTCGCGCCCAGCTTGCCCCACGCCTCGCCGACCAGGGCTTCGTTCCAGGCCTCGAGGTGGTGCAGCCCGGGTGAGAGCAGGAACGGGATCGAGGTGCCGATCAGCAGATGCTTCACTCCCCCTTGCATCCGCTCGCTGAGCCACTCCAGCTCACCGGGGTCGATCATCGAGCGGTGGCCCGGCTCCAGCACCCGGGCCGCCCGGGAGTCGAGCACGACCAGCCGGACGTCCTCGATGTCGCGGGCGTAGCTCCACCGGTAGCTCACCGAGTCCTGGTCGACCCGCTCGGCGAACGCGTCGAGGGTCTCGGTGAGGTCCAGCTCCTGCTCGTCGTCGCGGGCCGCCGCGATCTTCTGCCACAGCTCGTCCTTGGCGCGCTCGTCGGGCGAGAGGTTCCCGAGATGCTGGTACACCCAGTACGACCCGAGGCCGGAGACGATCCGGCCGTGCCACCACGACGTCGCCTCCATCTCCTCCTTCCACTCCTTGGAGGTGTTCCAGTCGTCGCGGATGTCGTGGTCGTCGAAGATCATCGAGCTCGGCAGCGTGGACAGCAGCCACCGGTTCGCCGGGTCGCTCCAGGCGAGCTTGTAGAGGTGGGCGTACTCCTCGAAGTCCTTGAGCTCGTCCCACGGCGGCTCGTTGATGTCGCGGCGCGAAGAGATGAACGCCTCCATCGCCTCGGTCGTCTCGTCGGCGTAGACCTGGTCGCCGAGGAACAGCACCAGGTCCGGCCGCGGCAGCGAGTCGTCCCGGGCCATCCGGAGGGCGTAGGCCCGGAGCGCGTCCACGCCGTGCAGCAGGTTGCCCTTCCGGTCGTGGCTGACGCTGGTGCGGCAGGAGCCGTAGGCCAGCCGCAGTGGCCGGCCGAACTCCAGTGTGGAGATGACGCTGTCAGGGAACCGCTCGCCGTGCTTCGGGTGGGGCGCCGGCCACACCGTCGTACCGTCGATCTCGACCGAGTACGGCGTCACGCTGCCGGGCTCGAGCCCGTCGACCTCGACCAGCGCGTAGTGGTGGTCGTGCGCCGCGAACGTCCGGGTCTGCCACGACCGGTCACCGGCGCGTACGACGACTCGCGAGTCGTCACGGGTCTCCACCCAGATGCTCGCGGAGGTGGCGTCGACGTACCGCAGCAGCGGGCCGAGGACTAGCGGGCTGGAGGTCACCTGTCTGTTGTACCCGTTCCAGGACGCGAGCACCTACGCTTGCGGCCATGCCGACCTCCTCCGACTCAGCCCAGGTCCTCGCCGAGTGGCACGACGCCGTCAACGCCGGTGACATCGACGCCGCGCTCGCCTGCTGCGCCGAGGACGTCGCCGTCGCCGGGCCACGCGGGGTGGGCCACGGGCACGAGCTGATGCGCGGCTGGCTCGCTCGATCGGGGATCAGGCTGGAGCCGGTGTCCACGCTGGTCGAGCAGGAGGGCCGCTTCGTGGTGCAGGAGATCGCCCGCTGGACCACGCCCGACGCACCTGAGGCCGCGCCCAAGGAGCCGACCCCGACGTGGTGCGTGTTCACCGTCGCCGACGGCAAGCTCACCTCTGTGGCAAGGTTCGAGACCGAGGCAGACATTCCCCCGGCCTGAGTGGGTACACCTTCCCTGACACCAGTGGAAAGCGGGGACGGATGAACGCCAGCGACCTGTCTGCGAAAGCAGACGAGGCGGGCCGCAAGGCCGATGACAGCAACCTGCTCGACCACGCGGTTCGCGTGGGACTTGTCGCCTACGGCGTCGTGCACCTCCTCGTTGCCTGGCTGGCGATCCAGCTGGCCCTCGGAAGTTCCGACGGCTCCGCGTCCAGCGACGGGGCCCTCAGCCAGCTCGCCCAGTCCCCCTTCGGCAGTGTCCTGCTGTTCATCGTCGCCGGCGGGTTCCTCGCCCTCGTGGTGTGGCAGCTGATCGAGGCGGTCGCCGGCCACCGCGACAAGGACGGCCACGCCCGCACGGTGAAGCGAGCCGGCTCGGTGCTCAAGGTGATTCTCTACGGCTCGCTGGGGTTCAGCGCCCTGAAGGTCGCGATCGGAAGCGGCTCCAGCGGCGGCGGCACGGACGGGATGACCGCCAAGCTGATGTCCATGCCGGGTGGCCAGATCCTGGTCGGCCTGGTCGGGCTCGGGGTGCTTGCGTACGCCGGTCGACTGTTCTGGCGAGGTCTGAGCGAGGGCTTCAAGAAGCACCTGCACATCGACGGCCACACCGGCAACGACGGCAAGGCGTTCGTCGCTTTCGGCAAGGTCGGCTACGTCAGCAAGGGCACCGCCCTGGTCGTCGTGTCCGGTTTGTTCTTCTGGGCGGCGCTTTCGCACGACCCCAAGAAGTCCGGTGGGCTGGACCAGGCCCTGCACAAGGTGCTGCAGCAGCCGTTCGGGACCCCGATCCTGATCGCCATCGGCCTGGGCATCGCCTGCTACGGGCTCTTCTGCTTCGCCTGGGCTCGCCACCTCGACCGCTGAGGCGTCGGCGCGCGTGGCGCCCTGCTCGTGTGATGGGGCGTCTTCCTCAGCGGACGATGACGGGTTTGGCGCATTCGAGACCCCCTGGTTCGCTATATTTCACGAAGCAACCGGTCTCCAAATGAGGAGTTTGTCATCCACCTCGTGGGTAAGAGGGCGGCGATGCAGTTGTCGCGCGCTACTCGGTCGGCCGTCCGACCACTCCCACCGACCAGCACCCGGGTCGGCAGGTAGAGCCATGCCGCTGAACAAGGAAGCCCTCCCGCTGCCGGCGGATCCCCAGTCGGTCCGCCGGGCTCGAGCATGGGTCGGCGAGGTCCTCGAGCGGCTCGGTCGTGACGACCTGGTCGAGCCCGCCGCTCTCGGTGTGTCCGAGCTGGTGACGAATGCGATCCTTCACGCCGAGTCGCCGATCACGGTCCGGGTCCGCGGCACTCGCGCCCACCCCCGTGTCGAGGTCCGCGACAACTCGCAGCGTCCGCCCGCGATCAACACGGAGATGACCGACGAGGAGCATCTGCTCTCCACCATCGGCCGGGGTCTCGGCCTCGTGGCGCTGTTCTCCTCCACGTGGGGCTCGGAGATGGCTCCCGACGGCAAGACGGTCTGGTTCGAGCCGACCAACGAGCCCAATGAGGAAGCCGGGCTCGCAGGCGACGTGTTCGACCTCGACCAGGAGATCGAAGCCCGACTGGCAGCGGCGGAACGACCCGACGACCTGATCCGGATCCAACTGCTGGACATGCCGGTTCAGCTGTTCGCCCACTTCCGGCAGCGCTACAACGAGCTCCGCCGCGAGCTGCGGCTGCTCTCGCTGGCGCACGCCGGTGACTACCCGGTGGCCTCCGAGCTGACCGAGATCTTCCTGCAGGTCGAGCAGGAGCGACGTCAGGCCGAAGGTGTGAGTCAGCTCGACGATGCCATCGAACGCGGCCTCGAGAAGATCGACCTGGAGTACCTCATCCCGCCGACGGCCCCTGCCTCGATGGCTCGGATGAAGGACATGCTCGAACAGGCGGACCAGTTCTGCCGTGACCAGCGCCTGCTGGTGCTGGCCGCGTCGGAGCAGCAGCTCGCCTTGCAGCGTTGGTACTTCGGCGAGTTCCGTCGCCAGGCCGACGGCGAGGCACCAATCCCGTGGAAGGGCGGGTTCGTCGTCGACGAGTCCGACCGTCCCCACCTGTGAACCAGCGACATCCGCTCCATCTCACAGTCCTGCTCGCGGTTGCCCTAGGCGGCGCGCTGGGCGCCATCTGTCGCCACGGCCTGTCGGTCTGGTTCGAGGACAGCACCGGCTTCCCCTGGACCACGTTCGTCGTGAACGTGAGCGGGTCGTTCCTGCTGGCGCTGTTGCCGGCCTGGTCCGTCGTAAGCCGGGTGCACCTGCTGCCTCCTCTGCTGGGCACGGGGGTGCTGGGCGGGTTCACGACGTTGTCGGCATTCTCGGACCAGACACGGCGGCTGCTCACCGACGGCATGGTGAGCCTGGCTGTCGCTTACGTCGTCGGCACCGTGGCTGCCTGCTTGGTCGCCGTCGCGGTCGCGGACCGGTTCAGCACGGTTGCCGCACGCCGCGAGTTCGAGGACGAGGAGGGCGACCTGTGACCGTGCTGCTGGTCGCTCTCGGTGCGGCGCTGGGTGCGCCTCTGCGGTACGCCACCGCGCACTTCCTCGACGGCCGCCTCCACCTCGGCACGATCGTGGTCAACGTGGTTGGGTCGTTCCTGGTGGGGCTGTTCGGCGGCCTGGCCTTGACCGGGTCGACGCTGGCGTTCCTGGGGACAGGATTCTGTGGCGCTCTGACCACGTTCTCCGCGTTCGCGGTGCAGACCCATGACAGTGGCTGGCGACTGGGAGCCGTGACGGTCGCCCTGACCGTCGTACCCGCCTTGGCCCTGTGTGGGCTCGGTTTCTGGCTCGGCGCCGGCTAGTTCGTGAGCAGACGACTGTCCTCAGGCCGCAGCGGCCGCCACCTGCCCACGAACCACCAGACGTCCGTGTCATTTGGCGCCCAAAGCACCCCGTGTACGTCGCGACAGGTGCCGTTGCCACCAAACGATC
>JBFIWG010000162.1:0-7323 GCA_041606495.1 Nocardioidaceae bacterium | reverse complement strand
GACGAGGCGACCCTGACGGTCCCGGACGTCCGCCCGGCGGTCACCGGTGGCCGCCGCGGCATCCACACCCAGCCGATGGGCTACCTGCTGGCCGAGATGCAGCACCTGGCCCGGTCCCACCCGGGGGCGACCTGGTGATGGTCACCACCGGCTCCGACAACGACGTCCGCCAGCGGGTCTGGGACGTGGCCGCGAGCGTGCTCGACCCCGAGGTTCCCGTGCTCACCATCGAGGATCTGGGCATCCTGCGCGAGGTGAGTGTCGACGCCGACGGCCACGTCCGCGTGCAGATCACGCCGACGTACTCCGGCTGTCCGGCGATGGACGCCATCCGCGACGACGTCGTGGCCGCCCTCCGCCAGCACGGGTACGACGACGTGAGTGTCGAGTTCGTGCTCGCGCCGGCCTGGACCACCGACTGGATGAGCGAGGAGGGCAAGCGCAAGCTCGAGGCCTATGGCATCGCGCCGCCGCAGCCTCGCCGCCAGGACGGTGTCGTCGAGCTGACCCTCAGCGTGCGCTGCACGCTCTGCGGGTCACCCGACACCAGGGAGCTGAGCCGGTTCGGCTCCACGGCATGCAAGTCGCTGTGGGTGTGCAACGCCTGCAAGGAACCCTTCGACTACTTCAAGGCCATCTAGGAGCCCCCGAACCGATGACCCGCCCCCACCACTCCGTCTTCCACACGCTGCGGATCGCGGAGATCGAGCCCCTGACCGAGGACTCGATCGCCGTCAGCTTCGACGTGCCCGAGGAGCTGCGCGAGGACTACGCCTACACGCAGGGGCAGCACATCACCGTGCGCACCGAGCTGGCCGGTGACGACGTCCGTCGCAACTACTCGATCTGCTCGCCGGTATCCTCCGGCGAGCTGCGGATCGCTGTGAAGCGTCTCCCGGGGGGCGCGTTCTCCGAGCACGCGCTGGGCACGCTCAAGGTCGGTGACTCCCTCGAGGTGATGACCCCGAGCGGTCGCTTCTTCACCGAGCTCGACCCGGCCAACGCCAAGCACTACGTCTGCGTCGCCGCCGGCTCGGGCATCACGCCGATCCTGTCCATCGTCGCCACCACCCTGGAGACCGAGCCGGGCTCGCGGGTCACGCTGGTCTACGCCAACCGCACCCACAAGACGGTGATGTTCCTCGAGGAGATCGAGGACCTCAAGGACAGGTACCGCGACCGCTTCCACCTGATCCACGTCCTCTCCCGCGAGCCGCAGGAGGCCGAGCTGTTCTCCGGCCGCCTCGACGCGGACCGGATGGGCCGGATGCTCGAGGCGATCTTCCCGCCGGACACCGTGGACGACTGGTTCCTGTGCGGGCCGTTCGAGATGGTCGACTCCCTGCGCAAGCTGCTGATCGCCGAGGGCGTGTCGAAGAAGTCCGTCCACGCCGAGGTGTTCCACGTCGAGACCGCCCCGCCGGTCCGTCGTACCCGCGAGGAGACGGCGCCGGGGGAGGGGGCCGACGTCACGATCACCCTCGACGGCCGCCGGTCCAGCTTCACACTGCCGATCGACGGGCCCTCGGTGCTGGAGGCAGCGCTCACCGTGCGCGCCGACGCGCCGTTCGCGTGCAAGGGCGGCGTGTGCGGCACCTGCCGGGCCAAGGTGCTCGAGGGCACCGTAGAGATGGACACCAACTGGGCCCTGGAGCCCGAAGAGATCGAGCGCGGCTACGTGCTCACCTGCCAGTCGCACCCGACCTCGGACAAGGTCGTCCTCGACTACGACGCCTGACCGGCCCGCTTGACCGGACCGCTCACTCGAAGCGGACGGGGTCCCCGGCCCCGACGCGGACCACCTCGGGTGCACCGTCGGAGAAGTCGACCACGGTGGTGGGTACGTCGGAGCAGTCGCCGGCGTCGATCACCGCATCAACCTGGTGGTCCAGCCGTTCCTTGATCTCCCAGCCCTGGGTCATCGGCTCCTCGTCGCCGGGCAGCAGCAGCGTGCTCGAGAGGATGGGTTCGCCGAGCTCGGTCAGCAGCGCCTGCGCGACCCGGTGGTCGGGGATCCGAACGCCGACCGTGCGCTTCTTCGGGTGCAGCAGCCGGCGGGGCACCTCCTTGGTCGCGGGCAGGATGAAGGTGTAGCAGCCCGGGGTCGCCGCCTTGATCGCCCGGAACACCGAGTTGTCGATGTGCACCAGCTGGCCCATCTGGGCGAAGTCGCGGCACAGCAACGTGTAGTGGTGCTTGTCGTCGAGCTGCCGGATCTGCTTGATCCGGTCCTTGCCCTCCTGGTTGCCGAGCAGGCAGCCGAGCGCGAAGCACGAGTCTGTGGGGTAGGCGATCAGGCCGCCGTCACGCATGATCTGCACCGCCTGCGAGATCGCGCGGGGCTGGGGGTCGTCGGGGTGGACGTCGAAGTACTTCGCCATGGGGAGAAGACTGCCCTAAACCGGGGGATCCCGGTGCTAGGTTGACCGGGTGCAGCAGTACCTCGACCTCCTCCAGCGAATCCTCGACGACGGCGCCGAGAAGGGTGACCGCACCGGCACCGGCACACTGAGCGTCTTCGGCCACCAGATGCGCTTCGACCTCTCCGAGGGTTTCCCGCTCGTCACCACGAAGAAGATCCACACCCGGTCGGTGTTCGCCGAGCTGCTGTGGTTCCTCCGCGGTGACACCAACGTGAAGTGGCTGCAGGACCGCGGCGTGACGATCTGGGACGAGTGGGCCGACGACAACGGCGACCTGGGTCCGGTCTACGGCTACCAGTGGCGATCATGGCCGGCTCCGGACGGTCGGCACATCGACCAGATCGGGCAGGTCGTAGAGGCGATCCGGCGCGACCCCGACTCGCGTCGCCACATCGTGTCCGCGTGGAACGTCGCGGACATCCCGCAGATGGCGCTGGCGCCCTGCCACGCCCTGTTCCAGTTCTACGTCGCTCCCTCCGAGTCCGGGACCGGCCGGCTCAGCTGCCAGCTCTACCAGCGCTCGGCCGACGTGTTCCTGGGCGTGCCGTTCAACATCGCGTCGTACGCCCTGCTCACCCACATGGTTGCGCAGGTCACCGGACTGGAGGTCGGCGACTTCGTGCACACGCTCGGCGACGCCCACCTGTACTCCAACCACCGCGACCAGGCCCGACTCCAGCTGACCCGGGAGCCGCGGCCGCTGCCCAAGCTCACCCTGGACCCGTCCGTCACCGAGCTCGACCGCTTCGAGCTGGAGCACATCACGCTCGAGGGCTACGACCCCCACCCCGGCATCAAGGCGCCGATCGCGGTATGAGTCAGCGATGAGCGACAAGCGCGTGGTGATGGTGGCCGCGGTCGCCGAGAACGGTGTCATCGGCAAGGACGGCGACATCCCCTGGAGCCTGCCCGAGGACCTCAAGCACTTCCGCGCCACGACCAAGGGCAACACCGTGGTGATGGGCCGCTCGACGTACGAAAGCATCGGGCATCCGCTGCCGTACCGCACCAACATCGTGGTCACCCGCAACCGTGACTGGACGGCCGACCACGTCTTCGTCGCCCACAGCATCGAGGACGCGATCGCGCAGGCCCAGGCGTACGACGGTGACGTGATGGTCATCGGGGGTGCGCAGATCTATGCCCAGGCGATGCCGCACGCGGACGTCCAGGTGCTCACCGAGGTGCACCAGTCGCCTGAGGGAGACACCCACTACCCCGACTTCGACCGGTCCGAGTGGGTCGAGACGAGCCGGGAGGCGCACGACGGCTACGACTTCGTGTGGCTCGAACGGCGCTGACGCGCTGCCGGTATCGGCGACGGGCGACTGAGCCGATAACCTGAACCCCATGACTTCGGACTCCCTTGCGCCTGCACCGTTCGGGCGGGTCCTCACCGCGATGGTCACTCCCTTTGCCGACGACGGCTCGGTCGACCTCGACAGCGCCGCGCGGGTCGCAGCACACCTGGCCGACAACGGGCACGACGGCATCGTGGTGTCGGGTACGACGGGCGAGTCCCCGACGACCAGCACCCAGGAGGACGGCCAGATACTTCGCGCCGTCATCGACGCGGTCGGCGACCGGGCAACGGTCGTCGCCGGGGTCGGCACCAACAACACCGCGCACTCCGTCGAGCTCGCCGAGCAGGCGTACAAGATCGGTGCCGACGGTCTGCTGCTCGTGACGCCGTACTACAACAAACCGACCCAGGAGGGCGTCGCCGCCCACTTCGAGGCGGTCGCCGACACCAGCGAGCTCCCGGTGATGCTCTACGACATCCCAGGCCGCACCGGCGTCACGATCGCCGAGTCCACCTACCAGCGGGTCGCCGGCCACGAGCGCATCGTCGCCGTCAAGGACGCGGTGGGCGACCTCTGCCGCGGCGTGCGGATCATGGAGGACACTGGGCTCGCCTTCTACTCCGGCGACGATGCCATGAACCTCGCCTGGCTGACCCACGGCGCCTGCGGCGTCGTCTCCGTCGTCGGGCACGTCGCCGGCAACGAGTACGCCGCCATGGTCCGTGCCGTGGAAGCCGGCGACCTGGCGCAGGCACTGTCGATCTACCGCAAGCTCGTCCCTGTCGTCGACGCGATCATGAACCACGCACCTGGCGTGATGACCGCGAAGGCCGCCCTGCAGCTCCTAGGCGTGCTGCCCAACCGCAACGTCCGACTTCCGCACGTGCCGGCCGACGACGACCTCGTCGCGCGCCTGCGCACGACGCTCACCCACGCAGGTCTACTGGAGGAAAAGACTTCATGAGCCATCCGCACCCCGAACTCTCCGCCCCGGGACCGCTCGCCGAGAACGGCCTGCGAATCATCCCCCTCGGAGGGCTGGGTGAGGTCGGTCGCAACATGACGGTCTTCGAGTACGGCGGACGCCTGCTCATCGTCGACTGCGGCGTGCTGTTCCCTGAGGAGCACCACCCCGGTGTCGACCTGATCCTCCCGG
Source organism: Nocardioidaceae bacterium (assembly GCA_041606495.1). Taxonomy (GTDB): domain Bacteria; phylum Actinomycetota; class Actinomycetes; order Propionibacteriales; family Nocardioidaceae; genus Nocardioides_C. The sequence continues at coordinate 2,440 of JBFIWG010000162.1, read as the reverse complement.
ACTTCGACCCGATCCGGGACCGCCTCGACGACGTGGAGGCACTGGTCCTCACCCACGGCCACGAGGACCACATCGGCGCCACGCCGTACCTCCTGCGCGAGCGCGGTGACATCCCGCTCGTCGGCTCGAAGCTGACCCTCGCACTGCTGACCAGCAAGCTTCGGGAGCACCGGCTCAAGGAGACCGTGCACCACGAGGTGGCGGAGGGCGACACCATCGCGTTCGGGCCTTTCACGCTCGAGTTCGTGGCGGTCAACCACTCGATTCCAGACGCCCTCGCGGTCGCGATCCGCACCGGCGCCGGGCTGGTGCTGCACACCGGCGACTTCAAGATGGACCAGGTGCCGCTCGACGGGCGGATCACCGACCTGCGTGCCTTCGCCCGGCTCGGCGAGGAGGGCGTCGACCTGTTCATGGTCGACTCGACCAACGCCGAGGTGCCCGGCTTCACCACCGCCGAGAAGGACATCGCCCCGGTCCTCGACCGGGTCTTCCACCAGAGCAACCAGCGGATCATCGTCGCCTGTTTCGCCTCGCACATCCACCGGGTGCAGCAGGTGCTCGACGCGGCGGTTGCGCACGGCCGGAAGGTGGCGTACGTCGGTCGGTCGATGGTGCGCAACATGGGGGTGGCGCGCGACCTGGGCTACCTCACCGTGCCGCCGAACACGTTGGTGGACGCCAAGGAGCTCGCCGACATGCCGCCGGAGAAGATCGTGCTGATCTCCACCGGCTCGCAGGGGGAGCCGCTCTCGGCGCTCTCGCGGATCGCGCAGCGCAACCACAACTTCGTGCACATCGAGGAGGGCGACACGGTCGTCCTGGCCTCGTCGCTGATCCCGGGCAACGAGAACGCCGTCTTCCGGGTGATCAACGGCCTATCACGCTGGGGCGCGAACGTCGTGCACAAGGGCAACGCCATGGTGCACGTCTCCGGTCACGCCTCGGCCGGCGAGCTGCTCTACTGCTACAACATCGTCCGGCCGAGCAATGTGCTGCCGATCCACGGCGAGATCCGGCACATGCGCGCGAACGCCGAGCTGGCCCGCGCCACAGGCGTCCCCGCCGACCAGGTGGTGATGGCCGAGGACGGCGTCGTGGTCGACCTGGTCGACGGCAAGGCCAGGATCGCCGGCAAGGTGAACTGCGGCTACGTCTTCGTCGACGGCTCCTCGGTCGGTGACATCACCGAGTCCTCGCTCAAGGACCGTCGGATCCTCGGCGAGGAGGGCTTCATCTCCGTGATCGTGGTGATCGACTCGGTGACCGGCAAGGTCTCCAGCGGACCGGAGATCCACGCCCGCGGCTTCGTCGAGGACGACTCGACCTTCGACGAGATCGTGCCGAGCCTGGTCGAGGCCTTGGACCGGGCCGTTGCCGACGGCGTCGACGACAGCTACCAGCTGCAGCAGACGATCCGCCGTGTGGTCGGCCGCTGGGTGAGCAACAAGCACCGCCGTCGCCCGATGATCATCCCCGTCGTGATCGAGGCCTGAGGCTCGCTGTCCGCTGCTGACGGCTCGGCTCAGATGCCTGCCAGTCCGGTGCCGGTCCCGCCGACGGTGCTGTCGTCGTACTTCCCGCAGAACTGACACTCGTGGTACCGGCCGCCATCCTCGTTGCGGCGCAGCACCCACTTGTGTAGGTGCAGCCGACAGCGGAGCCGTCTGGTTTTGGTGGTGGGGGGCATGGCCCGCCTCCTGTCGTGCCCGTCGGCCGTCAGGGCCCGCCGGGCACGGCCAGCCCGCCAGAACCTTCGCCGACGTCGTCCGTGAACGTCATGCAGAGTGCGCACTCGTGGTACCTCAGGCCCGTGTCGCGGACGCGGAGCAGCCAGCCGTGCAGTTGCCGACGGCACCGGAGTGGTCTGGTCGTGTGAGTCATGGCCGCCTCCTGGGGCGACTCGATGAGTGCAACGTAAGCCCGGCCCGTCCCCGGGGGAATGGCCCAGATGGGCTCGCCCGAATGCGCCCAGCTTGATCCTCGCCAAGCGTCGCGTTTCGGGCTGCGTGCATGCCGCGGGGCGGCGGGCGCGCTGCGGGGCGGTGGGCGCGCTGCCGGCGCGACCGTAACGGGTCAGGGTGACCTGTCTTGGTCCCGCGGTCGGCGTACGACGGACCGCAACGGGTCAGCGTGACCTGCTGCGGATGCCCGCGCCCACGGCCCACTCACCTGAACTCGCGTGTGCCGTAATGACCGCTTAGCGCATGAGATCGGCCATTGGGCGCACCGAGCCCGGTTTCGACCGATCTGGGGGCGAAATCGCGGATGGGCCTCGCCTAACGTGTCGGCGTTCAGGCCGGTGTGCTGAGTCACATCCCCCCGGAAGCGGCCCCGGTCATCCCCCCCGCATCAGCCCAGGAGATCCACGATGGTGTTACGCGCGCCTCAAAATCCTGGCCAGCCGAAATCCCAGGCGAAGCCGGTCAACCCCGACTGG
>JBFIWG010000161.1:0-7330 GCA_041606495.1 Nocardioidaceae bacterium | reverse complement strand
CCCGGGATCGCACCCGAGCACCACGAGACCGTCTTCAAGCGCTTCACCCGCCTCGACGAAGCCCGGTCGAGAGACGCCGGTGGGTCGGGCCTGGGGCTGGCCATCGTGCACGACATCGTCGTACGGCACGGCGGAACGATCGTCATCGACCCGTCAACCAACGGGGGCGCCAGGTTCGTGATGAACCTGCCCAGGACCGACTGATCGTCAGCTCCCAGGAACCTTGGCCGGCTCCGTCTTGGCGTACACGTCCTTGCTGATGTTGTACGCGCTCTTCTCCAGCTTCAGCGCGGCATCGCGTGCCTTCGCCAGCTCAGGGGCGCTGAGGGTCCTGGCCTCCACCAGCCGGAGAACCTCCTTGGACTCGTCCTTGGAGCCGCGCCAGCCGACCTTCACCACGCCGACGCCGGGACCGTAGAACTTGTCCTGGTAGGCGTCGGGAAGCCCGGTCTCGAACTCCTCGATCACGACCACGTCGTCGTAGCAGCCCGCAGGGACGCAAACTCTCTCGCCGGTCTTCAGCACTCGACCGCGGTCGACCCAGTTCAGCGGTGGCGGCGCGAAGCCCATCGCGTAGTCAGGCGTGCCCAGCTGCGGGGTGGCGTGGATCGTCACGCCGGCGGTCGCGCCTTCGTAGCCGTGGATCCAGGTCGGCGTCTCGACGATCTTGCCGTCCTCGTACTCCTCGGGGTACTGGCCCAGGTGCCAGACGTTCCCGTCCTTGTCCTGGGCGAACATCGCCAGCTCCGCCTCGACCAGCTCGCCATCGGTGTAGTCGCGTTCCCAGACGACGACGGTCTCCACCCCGTCGATCACCTTGGTCAGGTCCGTAACCGTGATCTCGACGCTGTGCCGGAGGCGCTCGCCGTCCTCGAGGGAGGAGCCGCGGTACTCCAGGTAGTCCCCAGGCACGAGGGGGTACCAGCGGTGGTCGATGGTGGTCGGGTCCTCGAAGCGTGACGAGTCGTAGTCCTCCGCAGAAACCGCGACGACGGGCTCGGTTCCCGGGTCGCTGGGCGTCTCGCTCGGAGCCTCGGTCGGAGTCGACGGAGGATCAGGCTGGGTGGTGGTCTCGCCACCACAAGCGGCAGCACCCAGGAGTAGGAGGGTCACTGCCGCCGCCGAGGTCGCACTACGGATCATGGGGTGCCCTCCCGTGCCATGGACCTACTGGTGTCGCCGCCTACGGAGCAGCGTGGCTCCCAGTAAACCGAGGACTCCGGCGGGCATCCATAGCACGAGTGGGAGGACGCCACCCGAGTTGACTACGCGCTGTCCGCCGACGGTCATCTCGATCGGCTCACTGGCGTAAACCCGGTTCTTGCCCGTGTCCGACACGGCCACATAGAGAATGAGGGGCCCACTCGTCACGGCCTGCACCGTCCAGGTGAGCCGTTGAGAGTCGCCAGGGGATAGGTCATCTAGGTACTGCGTCCGCTTGGCTGACCAGTCTTCAGGGTCTACGTAGACGCCCGGATCGCTGGTCAAAATGTTGAGATGGGCGATCAGTCCGGACAAAGACTCCTCGCCGGTGTTGGTGACCGTGGAGGTGAAGCTGATCTTCTCGCCGGGTCCTGCGTCGAAGGCGGTCTCGTCGACCTCCACCATGATCAGGGAGGACGTTGAGGAGGCGTGCGAGCCCGTCGTACCCACCAGCAGCAGGGGGAGCACGAGGGCGATGGCCGCCAGTGCCCGACTCGAGATTCTCATGATCCGCTCCTCGGAAGCAGGGTGAGGCGTCCGGCGAGGCCGAGCGCGAGGGCGGGCAGCAGCACGGCAGCGACCACCGGGGTGGCCAGCAGCCCGACGTCCTGGGTGAGCGTGTGCGCATTGATGATCAGCCGCTCCAGGTACAGCAGGCCCGCCGTGAACGGGTCGGCCCGCATCAGCAGCTCGCCGGCCCAGCCCCGGGTGGCGCCTGTCGGCAGCTGGCTGGGCGCGACCAGTGCCAGCAGCAGGAAGAAGCTCAGCGAGATGCTGAGTCGGTTGGACTGGGAGAACATCGTGACGATCAGTCCCACGCCGACCAGGAAGAGCGCCAGCAGCGTGCCGACGACGAAGCCGCCGACTGATGCGGACGGGAACGTTCCGACGTCGCGGCCGATCCACCACAGGTAGGGCAGCGAGAGAGCGAACGCGGCGAACCACAGGGACAGGGCGGCGATGCCCTTGCCGACCAGGAGCGCGCGTCGCGGAGCCGGGGTCAGCAGCAAACTCTCCAGCGTCCCGCGTTCGCGCTCACCACTGATCGAGTCGGCGGCCGCGATCACCACGAGCAGGCAGCCGACTACCACCGCGACCTTCAGCACAAGGTTGATCGCCTCGCGCTGCTCCAGGAAGTTCAGCTCCTGGTTCGTGGCGATGAGGTACGTCGACACGCTGAGCAGCACCGTGTGGGCGAGCATCATCGTGAGCCCTCGTCCCGAGAGCCACAGGTCGCGCAGCTCCTGTCCGGCGACGACGATCCAGGCCGAGGTGGCCGCGGGAGCAGGCGCGTCGTACCCGGAAATCGCTTGATCGGTCATCGCCGGTCTCCCTCTGTGACGGCGAGGAAGGCGTCGCTGAGACGGCCGCCCTCGAGCGAGAAGCCGAGCACCGGGACGCCGGCCTCGAGCAGGCAGGTCAGCGCCGCGGCCGACGACTCCTCGGGGATCTGGTCGCCGGGCAGCTGGAGCCGGACCTCGCCGCGGTTGCCGTTCGGCGCAGCGGTCGCGGCCAGGTCGCGGGCTGCGAGTACGTCGAGAGCGCGGGTCCGCAGCTCCGGTGGGACGTGCACCCGTCCTTCGCGAGGCGCCGCCGCTCTTCGGACGACGTCGGAGACGGATCCATCGGCCACGATCCGGCCACGGTTGATGATGACCACCCGGTCGCACACCTGCTCGACCTCGTCGAGCACGTGCGTGCTCAGGGCGACGGTGACGCCGCGTTCGCGGACGATCCGGGTGACCAGCTCGAGCACCTGGCGTTGGCCCATCGGGTCCAAGCCGAGTGTCGGCTCATCGAGGAAGACGACCTGGGGGTCGTTGACCAGCGCTCGGGCGATGCCGAGGCGTTGCCGCATGCCTCGGCTCAGGCTGGAGATCAGTGACTGCCGACGCTCGCTCAGGCCGACCTCGCCAAGGAGCCGCTCCGCCGTCGTGTCCGCCACCGAGATCGACGCCCCGAAGAGGCGCGAGTGCATGGTCAACCACTCCTGGCAGGTCTGGGTGAGGGGGTAGCCCGCGCTCTCGGGCAGCACCCCGATCCGTTGCCGCACCTGGACCGGCTTGTTGTGGGGCACCCCGGCGATCGTGAACGAGCCTGCGTCGGGTGAGAGCACCGTCGACAGCATGCGGATCAGCGTGGTCTTGCCGGCCCCGTTCGGACCGAGCAGGCCGAGCACGGTGCCTCGACGTACGGTGAGGTCGATCGAGTCGACCGCGACCTTCCTCCCGTAGCTCTTCCGGAGTCCGTGGGCGTCGATCGCGGGTTCGTCGATGGTCTGAGCAGCGGCATCCGCAGGTCCGGTGGGTCCTGTGTGGACACTCATGGTTCCTCCCACGCGAGCATCGTTGCCAACACCATGACAGAGCCGGCGGGCGTCTTCAGCACTTCGAGCGTAGGGAGCCCTGGCTGAACATCTGCTGAACGCTGGTTCGCGCCCCGGCGGTTAGGGTTCGGGGCGTGGATGACCCGACTCTGTGGACCTTTGTCCTGCTCGCGCTGGCCGGTTTCGGCGCGGGCTGGGTGGACGCGGTAGTCGGTGGCGGCGGACTGATCCAGCTCCCGGCACTGGTGATCGGTCTGCCCGGTGCCTCCCCGGTGCAGGTGCTGGCGACCAACAAGCTTGCCTCGGTCTGCGGTACGTCGGTGAGCTCGGTGACCTACTACCGCCGGGTGAAACCTGACCTGCGGACGGCCATCCCGTTGATGGCGCTGGCGTTCTGCGGCTCGGTGGGAGGCGCGTTCGTCGCCTCGCACATCCCCAAGGAGGCGTTCAACCCGATCATCCTGGTCGTGCTGATCGTGGTCGGCGCCTACATCCTGCTCAAGCCGCAGATCGGCTACATCACCAAGCTGCGCTTCGCCGGACACCACCATCTGATCGCAGCAACGGTGGCAGGCGCGGCGATCGGCTTCTACGACGGAGCTCTCGGGCCGGGCACCGGCTCGTTCCTTGTGTTCGCCCTGGTGGGGCTCCTCGGCTACAACTTCCTCGAGGCCTCCGCCAAGGCGCGCATGGCCAACTGGGCGACCAACGTCGCGGCGCTGTGCGTGTTCATCCCGCAGGGCGCGGTGATGTGGGAGATCGGCCTGGTCATGGGCGCCTGCAACCTGCTCGGCGGCTACATCGGCGCCCGGACCGCGATCGCGAGCGGCGTCCGGTTCGTGCGCGTGGTCTTCATCGTGGTGGTGAGTGCCTTCATCATCAGGATCGGGTCGGACGTCCTCGGAACGTGGTTCTGACGTGTCGTCGTACCTCACCGTGGCCCGGACCGCGGACGTCGAGATCGAGGTCAAGCGGTCACGGTTCATCGGGCATGTCGAGCGTGTCGGCAGCGAGGACGAGGCGCGGGCGGTCCTCGAGCGGATCCGTAAGCAGCACTGGGAGGCGCGGCACAACTGCTCGGCCTTCGTGATCGGGCCCGACGCCGGGGTGCAGCGGTCCAACGACGACGGGGAGCCGTCCGGTACGGCGGGCGCCCCGATGCTCGAGGTGCTGCGAGGGCGCGACGTCACTGACGTGGTCGCCGTGGTGACCAGGTACTTCGGCGGGGTCCTGCTCGGCGCCGGCGGCCTGGTCCGGGCCTACTCCGACGCGGTGCGCTCCAGCCTTGACGAGGCTGGTGTCCTGGAGCGGCGGATGCTGCAGCGCTTCGAGATCACCGTCCCGCACGCGGATGCGGGCAAGGTCGAGAACGAGCTGCGGGCCAAGGGGGTGGTCGTCGAGGGGGTCGAGTACGGGTCTCAGGTGACCCAGCACCTCGCGGTGCCGCCCGCGGAGGTTGCCTTGTTACGGCGCATCCTGGCGGAGGTCAGCGGCGGCGAGATCGAGCCCAGGCCTGCGGGTGATGCCTGGGTGGACGCGCCCGGGGGCGGCTGATTCTCAGGGAACTCCCAGCGTTCTTCCAGGTAGCACCGCCAGACTGGATGAATGAGCCCGCTCCAGCCCGACGCCAGCGCGCAGCGGCGACTGCTCGTGGTGGACGACGAGCCGAACATCCGCGAGCTGCTCGGAGCGAGCCTCCGCTTCGCGGGGTTCGACGTGCGCACCGCCGGCAGCGGCGCCGAGGCTCTGGCAGAGGCGAAGTCGAACCGGCCAGACCTGGTGGTCCTCGACATCATGCTGCCGGACATGGACGGCTTCGAGGTGCTGCGCCGTCTCCGCTCGGACGGGTCGACCCTGCCGGTGGTGTTCCTCACCGCCAGGGACGCCACCGAGGACAAGGTGACCGGTCTGACCCTGGGCGGCGACGACTACGTGGCCAAGCCGTTCAGCCTGGAGGAGGTCGTTGCTCGGATCCGCGCGGTGCTCCGTCGTACCGACGGGGCCGCCACCGAGTCCGGCCGGCTGGTCGTCGCCGACCTCGAGCTGGACGAGGACGCCCATGAGGTACGACGGGCCGGACGGTCGGTCAGCCTGTCGCCGACCGAGTTCAAGCTGCTGCGCTACCTCATGCTGAACGCCGGCCGGGTCCTGTCGAAGGCTCAGATCCTGGACCACGTCTGGGAGTACGACTTCGCAGGGGAGTCGGCCATCGTCGAGTCCTACATCTCCTACCTGCGCCGCAAGGTCGATGTGGCGGAGCCGAAGCTGCTGCACACGGTCCGCGGCATCGGGTACGTGCTCCGACCCGGGTCATGAGCGCCCCCGCGCAGAGCCGGGGACTGGACCGCTTCTCGCTCCGGGCCCGGCTCGTCGTGTCCCTGCTGCTGATCCTTGCGCTCGGTCTGGCCGCCACGGGTCTCGCTGCGACGAGCGTCCTGCGGGCCTACCTCAGCGGCCGGGTCGACACGGAGATGGTCCGGGTCGTCGAGCAGCTGCGGAGTGGTCCGCAGATGGGGCCGTTTCGGGGACGCGACCGGTCGGGACCGTCCCTCCCGAGCCGCTACCAGCTGACCGTCCTGGACGCCGACGGGACCAACCTCTTCCAGCTCAACGATCCAGTGCTCGCCGAGCAGCCACCCGAGTTCACCGGCGCTGACGCCGACACGGCCCTGCGACGGGTCGGCGACCCGTACACCCTCGAGGCCGATGACGGCACGCCGTGGCGGGTCCTCTCGAGCTCGCTGGGTGGCGACCGGACGCTGGTGGTGACCACGTCGCTCGCGGACGTGGAAGGGACCATCCGCCGGCTGCGTGCGATCCTGCTCGCCGTCGATGTCGTCGTTCTCGGCGTGCTCGCGGTCGTCGGTCTTGTCGCCGTGCGCGGCAGCCTGCGTCCGCTTGCCCGGATCGAGGAGACTGCGGGGGCGATCGCGGGCGGCGACCTGTCCCGGCGGGTGCCGGAGACCGCCAGCCCACACACCGAGGTCGGCCGGCTCTCCCGGTCGTTGAACGGGATGCTGACGCAGATCGAACGCGCCTTCGCAGCACAGACCGCGTCCGAGGCGCGGATGCGGCGCTTCGTGGCCGACGCCAGTCACGAGCTTCGCACGCCGCTGACCTCCATACGCGGCTTCGCCGAGCTCTACCGGCAGGGTGCCGTGCGGGAGCCCGAGGAGGTGGCGCGCATCATGCAGCGCATCGAGGACGAGTCCGCACGGATGGGTGGCCTGGTCGAGGACCTGCTGCTGCTCGCCCGCCTCGACGAGAAGCGTCCGCTGCGCAACGATCCGGTGGACCTGACGGTGCTCGCCGCAGATGCCGTGCACGACGCCCGCGCCGTCGCGAACGGGCGTCCCCTGCACCTGGACCTGCCCGACGCCGGGGTCGTCGTACCCGGGGACGAGGCGCGGCTGCGGCAGGTGCTGGCCAACCTGGTTTCGAACGCACTGCGGCACACCCCGTCGGGTACGCCGGTTACGGTCCGTGTCCTGGCACGCGACGGGCAGGGCGTGCTCGAGGTCGTGGACCAGGGGCCCGGGCTCGACGCCGACCAGGCCGCAAGGGTATTCGACCGTTTCTACCGGGCGGACGCGTCACGCACGCGGGAGTCGGGCGGCGGCGCCGGGCTCGGACTGTCGATCGTGGACGCTCTCGTCCACGCCCACGGCGGCACGGTCAGCGTCGACTCGGCGCCGGGGAAAGGCGCGACGTTCCGCGTCGTGCTACCGACCGCGTCGTGACGGACTCCCAGCGAACTCACAGCCAGCACTGGAGCTCGTACCAGGTCGGGGCGGGATCGTG
>JBFIWG010000160.1:0-7336 GCA_041606495.1 Nocardioidaceae bacterium | reverse complement strand
TGGGGCAGGTGTTCCAGCACGCTCGCCTCGGCCGCGGCGGTGGGCAGCACCTCGTAGCGGGCATTGGACAGCAGACGTCGCAGGACCTGGACTCGGTCTTTGTTGCGCATCCTGCAACTCATCTCGTCATACGCACTTTGTGTGTCGAGACTAAGCCTCGGTGGGGGCGGCGACAAGAGCTCGGACCGGTCGCGCTGACCCGTTACGGTCGCCCCGGCGCACTCCACCGGACCACAACCGGTCACGCTGACCCGTCACGGTCGCCCCGGCGCACTCCACCGGACCACAACCGGACAGCGTGACCCGTTGCGGTCGCCGGCCCGCCACCTCGTCGTAGTCTCGCCCCATGCTCCCCCAGCCAGCGACAGTGTCTGTCCGCTGCATTCGTCTGGACGGGTCGGTCCTCCTCAGCCAGGAGGAGCATGCCCAGCACTATGCGGCCAGCACGATGAAGCTCCCGCTCGCGGTCGCCGCCTACCGTCGGTACGAGCGCGGCGAGCTGGACCTGGATGCACCGGTGCGAGTGCACAACGCCTTCGCCTCGGCGGCGGACGGGTCGCCGTTCGCCCTGGACCGGGCAGACGACCAGGACGACGCGACTTGGGACCGGCTGGGCGACACGGTCTCGCTGCGGCTGCTGGTCCGGAACGCGATCGTCAGGTCGGGCAACCTGGCCACCAACCTCGTGCTCGAGGAAGTCGGCGCCGGCGAGGTGGCCGCGGTGCTCGAGGACGCCGGGTGTACGACGGACACGGTGCTCCCCCGCGGAATCGAAGACGCCGCTGCCCGAGAAGCAGGGCTCGACAACCTGGTGACTGCGCACGACCTCGCCCTGCTCATGGCCGGGATCGCCAACCGAACCCTCGCCGGACACGACGCCTGCGTCGAGATCGAGGAGGTGCTGGCGGCCCAGGAGCACCGGGACATGATTCCGGCTGGCCTGCCGCCGGCCACCTACGTCGCCAACAAGACCGGCTGGGTCGACGGCCTGGTCCACGACGTCGCGCTGGTCCGGCCCGAGGTCGAGGCGCCGTTCGTGCTTGCCGTCAGCGTCACCGCGAAAGCGCCTGAGGCCGAGCTGACCGCGTCGGTGGTCGAGATCGCGCGTAGCTTCTGGGAGGCTCGGACACCGTGAGCAAGATCGACACCATCACCTGCGACCGGTTGACCACCCCGCTGCACACGCCCTTCGTCACCGCGCTCCGCCGGACCTCGACCGCCGAGACGCTCGTCGTCCGGATCACCGACAGCGACGGCGTGGTCGGCTGGGGCGAGGTGCCCCAGGTCTGGCAGGTGACCGGCGAGTCCTTGGCGGGGGCCGAAGCATGCGTCATGGGCCCCATGCGGGCGCTGCTGATCGGGGCCGACGCGGACGACCTGGTGCCGCTCACCCAGGCGGTCTCGCGGGCCGTGGCCCGGAACTTCGGAGCCAAAGCAGCGGTCGACGTCGCCCTGCACGACCTTGCCGCGCGGCGCCGCGGAGTCAGCCTGCCGGTCTTCCTTGGCTCGACCACGCACCGTGCCGCGACGGACGTCACCCTGGCCGCCGGGGGTGCCGCTGAGATCGGGGCAGCCGCCGCCGCGCGCGTCGCCGAGGGGTTCTCGGTCCTGAAGATGAAGGTCGGCACAGAGGCAGCCACGGACGTGGCCCGGGTGCGAGCGGCTCGTGCGGCTGTCGGGTACGACGTCGCGATCCGGCTGGACGCCAACCAGGGATGGACCCCCCGCGAGGCGGTGCGGGTGATCGGCGCGCTGGAGGAGGCCGGGATCGGCGTGGAGCTGGTGGAGCAGCCAGTTCGGGCCGACGACATCTCCGGCCTGGCCTGGGTCAGCGACCGGGTGCGCACCCCGGTCATGGCCGACGAGTCGGTCTACGGAGTCCGCGACCTCGTCGAGGTCATCGAACGTCGAGCCGCCGACCTGGTCAACGTCAAGCTCGCCAAGTGCGGCGGCATCGGCCCCGCGCGGACCCTGCTGGATCTGGCGCGCGCCCACGACATGGGCACCATCGTCGGCTCGATGATGGAGAGCCACATCGGGGTCGGCGCCGCCGCCAGCCTGGTCGCCGCGTTCGGCACCACACTGACCGCCGACCTCGACGCCGCCTGGTGGGCCGCGTCATCGCCGGTCGTCGGCGGCCTCAGGTACGACGGTGCGTCCGTCGTACTGCCCGAGGCACCAGGCCTCGGCATCGAGGGCCTCGCGTCGTGAGCACCGACCCGCTGCTGCCCGACGTGCTCGAGGTGGCGGTGCCCGTGGCGACCGTGTGGACGGCCCCGGACGCACCCCGCGACATCGACGCCCCGGCGCTCGCAGCACTCCCGGATCCCGCTGCCTGGACCAGCGCGATGGACGCCGAGACCAGGAAGGGCCTGAACGGGCGGACCCTCACCCAGCTGCTCGTGGGCGAGGCGGTTCGAGTACTCGAAGAGCGCGGCGACTGGGCCGAGGTGGTGGCGCTGGGCCAGCCCTCGTCATCGCATCGCGACGGCTACCGCGGCTGGGTGCGGCGCGCCCATCTCGCAGCACCTGTCGTCCCAGCTGCCGCCGCCGCGACCGTGATGACCCCGCACGCCTCCTGCGACATCGACGGGACGAAGGTCGAGCTGTCCTTCGGCACCGAGCTGTGGGTCGCGTCCTCCGACGAACATCACGCCACCCTGCCGCTGCCGGGCGGGAGGACCGGCTCGGTGGCTCTCGACCACCTCCGGCTCGGACAGAAGCGGCAGCCGGTGGAGTTCGGGGCTGATGACCTGCTGGCCACCGCCGAGCAGTTCCTGGGGCTGCGCTACCTGTGGGGCGGCACGAGTGCCTGGGGGCTGGACTGCTCCGGCCTCGTGCACCTCGCCTACCGCGCCCTCGGCGTCGTCGTGCCCCGTGACGCGTTCGACCAGGCCGAGGACGTCGAGCCGGTGCCGCTCGACGAGGTGGCGCCCGGCGACCTCTACTTCTTCGCCCGACCCGGCGAGCGGATCTACCACGTGGGGTTCGTCAGCCGACCCAGGTCAGCCGACGGCACCCGGTGGATGCTGCACGCCCCGGAGGGCGGTGAGCTGATCGAAGACGCTCCCCTGGCGCCGCACCGCCGAGACACCCTGGTCTCGGCGGGCCGGCTCAGGAAGCCCGAGGCGGGCCAGCGACAGCCTCTCGACTACCACTGACCGGCGTCACAGAACGGGTCACCCCTCGTCGAGGAGACCCTGCTTCTCGGCTTTCTTGACGATCGACCGGACGTTCTCGAGGCGCCCGCAGTCGGCGTCGATCTGCCGGTTCCGCTCCGTGGCGAACTTCTCGCCGAGCTCCGCGCGCGCCTTCTCGCTGACGTCGTCGCGGGCCGGGTTGAGGATGGTCAGCTCCTCCTCGGTGAGGTGGTGGTTCACCGCGGTGGCGAGCTCTTCGACGGCGTCGTCGAAGGCCTGCGTGTCCGTGCCCTTCAGCTCGAGCACCGCCAGAAGGGCCTCGTGGCCCTCGGCGTGCTCCTCCTCGCCGTGCTCCGCCTCGTGCTCGCTGATCGCGTCCTTGCGCCGCAATGTGGGGTAGACGTACTTCTCCTCGGCCTCCGCGTGCGCCACGTGCAGCGCCGAGAAGGCGCGGCGTACCGCGTCCCGGTCGGCGCTGGCGTCACGCAGCTGCCGCAGGAGCGTCTCGAAGCGCCGGTGGTCCTCGAGGATGAGGTCGATGACGTCGCCGGAGATCGGCCTGCCCAGTTCGATTGGTGTGCTCACGAGTTCGGTACTACCCGATGTCAGCCGTCCCACTCACGTCGCGGACCAGTGGCAGCGTCGAGCTCCTGCCGGCTCTTGCGGCGGGACACCGCGAGGCTGGCCACGGTGGTCACCGTGAGGGTGCCGAGGATGACAGTCAGCGAGAGCCAGATCGGGATGTCCGGGGCCCACTTGACGTGCTCGCCGCCGTTGATGAACGGCAGCTCGTTCTCGTGCAGGGCGTGCAGGACCAGCTTGACGCCGATGAAGCCGAGCAAGAACGCCAAGCCGTACGACAGGTAGATCAGCCGCTCGAGCAGTCCGCCGATCAGGAAGTACAGCTGGCGCAGACCCATCAGGGCGAAGATGTTCGCGGTGAACACGAGGTACGGGTCGCGGGTCAGGCCGTAGATCGCGGGGATCGAGTCGAGCGCGAAGAGCAGGTCCGTCGTACCCAGGGTGAGGATCACGATGAACATCGGCGTGATCAGCCGCTTGCCGTTCTCGGAGATGAACAGCTTGGTGCCGTGGTACTCCTTGGTCGCGGGGAACCGGCCCTCGACCCACTTGATCAGCTTGTTCTCTTCGTACTCCTCCTCGTCCTCGCTGCCCTCCTTGGCCAGCTTGAACGCGGTGTAGATGAGAAACGCACCGAAGATGTAGAAGACCCAGCTGAACTCGTTGATTGCCGCGGCGCCCACGAGGATGAAGATTGCGCGCATGATCAGGGCCAGCACGATGCCGATCATCAGCGCCGTCTGCTGGTACTGCCTGGGCACCGAGAACTTGCTCATGATGATCAGGAAGATGAACAGGTTGTCCACCGAGAGGGAGTACTCGGTGAGCCACCCGGCGAAGAACTCCGGGCCAGGATTGGGGCTCAGCGCGTGCGGCTCGGCGAAGATCCACAAGGCGAGGCCGAAGAGCACCGCGAAGGAGATGAAGAACGCGAGGTGACGAGACACCTCTTTCATCGAGGGTTCGTGCGGCCGCCGGCCGATGATCAGCAGGTCCACGAGCAGGACACCGATCGTCACGACCAGGGTGATGACCCAGACGGTGGGTGAGGCGACAGAGTCACCCAACAGTGCATCCACGAACGAACTCCTCCGGAGTGCTCTCGGGCGGTGCCGAACCGCGTCTCTACTGGGTCGGCCACCTGGACAAGGACAAGCTCCGGAGGTCTCTTCCGCACGGCCGTGTCGGCCGCGCCAGCGGCACCGGGTCCCCACTGGCTCGGATGAGCTGACTGGGATCCGTGATGACGACGCCGCTGCGAAGGAATACTCCCCTCCACGCGAGACAAGTGTCCCATCGATGGGGGTACCCACCAAACGCCACCCCATACCCGGGCAAGTGCGGGCAAGTCGCGGGGCCTGCTCCCCGCCTGCGAGGGCCATTGCGCTGGGCAGCGGACCCGGCCAAGGTGGGTGGTATGGACGCCGGCGACGTGCTCCTCCTTTCCGCGATCGTGGGCACGGGACTGATCTCGGGCTTCTTCTACGGATGGGCGGTGTCGGCTCTGCCCGGCCTGGCACCCGTCGCCGACCGGACGTACGTGCAGACCATGCAGTCCATCAACCGCGCCATCCTGAACCCGCTCTTCCTCGTGGCGTTCATGGGGACACCGCTCCTGCTGGGAGCCTCGACGGTCGTCGAGTTCCGGTCCGGCGGTGGCGCATCCGCCTGGTGGGTCACGGCGGCGACGGCCACCTATGTCCTCGGCGTCTTCGCGGTGACCGCCGCCGGCAACGTCCCGCTGAACAACCAGCTCGACCGCTTCGTGCTCGAGACGGCCCCCTCGGACGAGCTGGTCAGGATGCGCAGCCACTACGAGACCCGGTGGAACCGCCTGCACTACGTGCGCACGGTGGCGTCCGTGCTCGCCCTGTCCTTCGCCGCGGTGGCGGCGCTGGTGGCCACCCGGTAGTCAGTCGACGCAGAACTCGTTGCCTTCCGGGTCCTGCATCACGATGCAGAGCTCGCTCATGCCCTCGGGCTCGACCACCCGCTGGACGGTCGCCCCGAGCTGCACCAGGCGCTGCGCCTCCGCCTCGCAGATCCGCCGACGCTCCTCACCGGTCGCGCCGACGGCAACGTGAAGGTCGAGGTGCACCCGGTTCTTGGCGGTCTTTCCCTCCGGGACCCGCTGGAAGAACACCCGCGGCCCGGAGCCGTCAGGGTCCACGACCGCCGACCGAGAGTTCCACAGGTCCTTGGGTACTCCCCAGGCCTCCAACGCCTGGCTCCACGACTCGAAGGTCGGCGGCGGGGGCTGGACGACGTAGCCGAGCGCTTCCGCCCAGAACTCTGCCTGCGCGGCCGGGTCGGCGCAGTCGAAGGTGACCTGGATCGGCGTCGCCATCACGTCACCGCCCCAGGCTCGGCCGGACGGTGCTTCTTCGGCAGCTTGGAGACGACGAGGTCGTAGGAGGCGTCCACCGCCTCCAGGATCTCGTCGTCGGGAATCCCGGCACCGACATTGAGAGAGTTCCAGCCGGACCGGCCGATGTAGGCCATCACCGAGGCGTCATCGGGGTAGCGCAGCAGCCACTCGTCCGCCTCCTCACGGGTGCTCCCGCACTTGAGGCCTACGCCGGTCGAGGCGCCGTCCGCTCCGGACCCGAAGAACGCGAAGATCTTGTCGTGCACCTTGGCGACCGTGTCGCCCTCCCACGGCTCGTCCTCCCAGGCACCGGGCTTGCCCAGGCAGTAGCCGACCAGCTCGTCGCGGGTCACCTCGCGCCTGCCTCGACCATCTGGCGAAGCTCCTTCTTCAGCTCCGAGATCTCGTCACGCAGCCGGGCGGCGAGCTCGAACTGCAGCTCGGCCGCCGCCGTGTGCATCTGCTCGGTGAGCTGCTGCACCAGCTCGGCGAGGTCCTGCGACGGCAGTCCTGCCAGCTCGGCGGCGTGCTTGCCGGCCTCCCGCGAGAGCCCGGGGACCGGCGCCTTCTTGCCCTTCTTGTCCATGTGCTGCCAGGACGCCAGCAGCTCCTCGGTGCTCTCGTCCTCGCGGGCGAGCATCTCGGTGATGTCAGCGATCTTCTTGCGCAGCGGCTGCGGGTCGACGCCGTTGGCCTTGTTGTAGGCGACCTGCTTCTCGCGTCGCCGGTTCGTCTCGTCGATGGCATTCTCCATCGACGGCGTCACCTTGTCGGCGTACATGATCACCTGGCCGGACACGTTTCGTGCGGCACGACCGATCGTCTGGATCAGCGACTTGTCCGAGCGCAGGAAGCCCTCCTTGTCGGCGTCGAGGATCGCCACGAGTGACACCTCGGGCAGGTCGAGCCCCTCGCGGAGCAGGTTGATCCCGACCAGGACGTCGTACTCCCCCATCCGCAGCTCGCGGAGCAGCTCGATCCGTCGAAGGGTGTCGACCTCGCTGTGCAAGTAGCGGGTGCGGATGCCGGCCTCAAGGAGGTAGTCGGTGAGGTCCTCCGACATCTTCTTGGTCAGCGTCGTCACCAGGACGCGCTCGTTGCGCTCGACCCGGCTGTTGATCTCGTGGATCAGGTCGTCGATCTGGCCCTTGGTGGGCTTCACCACCACCTCGGGGTCGACGAGCCCGGTCGGCCGGATGATCTGCTCGACCACCTGCGGCACGCCGTCGGCGTCGCTGACCCGCGA
>JBFIWG010000159.1:0-7354 GCA_041606495.1 Nocardioidaceae bacterium | reverse complement strand
TCGCCGCCGGCACCCCGCTGCACGTGCTCAACGGCGAGCTCGAGCGGCTCGGGCTGTCGCTGCACAACATGGGCGACATCGACCAGCAGACGGTCGCGGGTGCGATCTCCACGGGGACGCACGGCACCGGCGGACGGTGGGCCTCCCTGTCCGCGCAGGTGCAGGCGCTGGAGCTCGTCACCGGCGACGGCGCGGTCTGCAGGGTCTCCGCCGACGAGGACCCGGAGCTCTTCGAGGCGGCGCGGCTCGGGCTGGGTGCGGTCGGGGTGCTCACCGAGGTCACGTTCGTGGTGGAGCCTGCCTTCACCCTCGAGGCCGTCGAGGAGCCGATGAGCTGGGACGCCGCGGTCGGCGGGTACGACGAGCTCCTCACCGAGAACCACCACGTGGACCTGTTCTGGTTCCCGCACACCGACGTGGTGCTGACCAAGCGCAACAACCGCACCCTGGACCCGCCCGCACCGCTCTCCCGGGCCCGTTCGTACCTCGACGACCAGCTGCTGTCGAACCAGGTCTTTGGCTGGGTGAACCGGGTCGGCAACCGTGCCCCGCGCAGCATCCCGCGGCTCAACCGGCTCGCCGCCCGAGCCGCGTCCCGGCGGTCCTACAGCGACGCCGCGCACCGGGTGTTCACGTCGCCGCGCTCCGTAGTGTTCCGCGAGATGGAGTACGCGCTGCCGCGGGCGGTCGGGATGGACGCCCTGCGTGAGGTCCGCCGGCTCATCGAGCGGTCGGGGTGGCGGATCGGCTTCCCGGCGGAGGTGCGCTCCGCCCCGGCCGACGACGTCTGGCTCTCGACCGCGCGCGGCCGCGACACCGTCTACCTCGCGTTCCACGTCAATGCGCAGACCGACCACGCGGAGTACTTCACCGCCGTCGAGCAGATCCTGCGCGAGTACGACGGCCGCCCGCACTGGGGCAAGCTGCACACCCGGACCGCGGCGGATCTAGCCCCGTCGTACCCGGAGTGGGACCGGTTCCGGCAGGTGCGGGACCGGGTCGACCCGGACCGGGTCTTCGCCAACGGGTACGTCGACCGGGTCCTGGGCCGCTGACCGCAGCCCTCAGGTGCTCGCCGAGCCGGCCGGACGGGGAGCGCTCCAGCCGCGGAAGATCGCCAGCACCCGCCACCCGAAGCACAGCAGCGCCGCAGGAATGGCATACATCCAGGTGTCGAGGTCGGTCGACTCACCCGCCACAGCAATCGCGGCGCCCACCAGCGCCGGTGTCGCGTAGAGCTCGCTGTCGCGGAGCACCACCGGGACCCGACCTGCGAGCAGGTCCCGCGCGACGCCACCGCCGATCCCGGTGAGCAGGCCCATCAGTGCCGCGGGTGCAGGACCGAGTCCGAAGTCGAGCGCCTTGAGCGCGCCGGTGACACAGAACAGCGCGAGGCCGGCGGCGTCGAAGACGTTGACCACCCGCTCCATCCGACCGAGCGTGGGATGGAAGAAGAAGGTGACCAGGCCCGCACTGAACGGGACCAGCAGGTAGCGCCAGTCCGCGAGTGCGGCGGGCGGGACCGCTCCGATCATCACGTCGCGGATGAAGCCGCCGCCCAGGCCCGTCGTGCCGGCCAGGACCAGGACCCCGAACAGGTCGAGTCCCTTGCGCACCGCGACCAGCCCGCCGGAGATCGCGAACACGAAGATCCCGATCAGGTCGAGGACCACCAGGAGGGCGCTGGGCTCCCCGACCGAAGATTGCATGCGCCGAGGTTAGCGACCCGCGCGCCGCCTGCGATCCACGGTCCACCGCCTGAAGTAGGCTCCTCGGAACAACACAGACAACAAGGAGCAGGCGACCATGCAGGACCTCACGCTCGTGGGGCTGACCGAGGACAAGAAGAAGCTGGTCCTGGTCAGTGACTCGGGCGAGGAGTACACCCTTCCTGCTGACGCCAGGCTCCGGGCCGCCCTCCGCGGTGACCATGCACGACTCGGCCAGTTGGAGATTCAGATGGAAAGCGCACTGCGGCCCCGCGACATCCAGGCACGGATCCGTTCCGGCGAGAGCCCCGAGTCCGTTGCCGCTGCCGCGCAGACCACGGTCGACCGGATCATGGGCTACGCCACCCCCGTGCTCGCCGAGCGTGCCCACATCGCACAACGTGCGCAGGGGTCGTCGGTTCGCCGCAAGGCGGGCGAAGGCCCGGCGCGCACCCTGGGTGACGCCGTCGCCGAGCGCCTCCGGTCCCGCAACGTCGACCCCGACTCGGTGGAGTGGGACGCCTGGCGCCGTGAGGACGGCCGCTGGGTCCTGGTCGCCGACTACCGCTCGGGCGGCAGCGCCCACCACGCGGAGTTCGTCTTCGACGCCCCGGGCCGGTACGTCGTCGCCGAGGACGACGAGGCGCGATGGCTCGTCGGCGAGCAGAGCCCGCGCAAGGGGCCGCAGCCACGCCCGGCCGGCAACCAGCGACGACTCTCCGCTGTCGGCCAGGAGGAAGAGCTCCCCCTCGGGGCCGACGCGATCGGCATGGTCAGCGACCTCGAGGACCTCGACGAGCCGGCCGGCGACGAGACGGTCCTCGCCGATGAACCAACAGTCGACCTGAGCCAGGCGGCCGGCGTGGTGCGCGAACGCGGTGCGAGCGCGACGTCAGAGTCCGGCGCCGCCAACGGCGCCGCCACGGGAGACGCCGACTGGATGGCCACCCAGGCGTCCGACCGACCGAGCCGCCGCGCCTCGCCCGAGCGCGAACAGTCACCCGAGCAGTCCCTTCCGCAGTCCACCGGGCAGGCGTCGGGGCCGGCCTCGGACGACGCTCCGGACCAGCGCCCCGACCCGGCCCGTGAGGCGTCCGCCGAGGCGGAGGCGACCGAGCCCGAGCAGGCCGAGGCCCCGGCGAAGAAGAGCAAGAAGAAGGGCCGCGCGTCGGTGCCGAGCTGGGACGAGATCATGTTCGGCGGTGGCCGGTCCGACTAGCGCTGGACCGTCGGACGCGCTCTGCGTGACCGGCGTCATGGCATAGAACCTGGACGCACCAAGTTACTTTTCCGTAATGTGACGTCGTCGCGTCGCTTTGTCGGCTCCACCCGAGAACCGGGGCGGCACCAGACCCACGACCCGACTAGCTGCGGATGGCTCACATGGCCTACTTCGTCACCGGTGCGACCGGATTCATCGGACGTCACCTCGTCGCCGAGCTCCTCGAGAACCGCGACGACGAGATCTTCGTGCTCGTCCGCAACGGGTCCCAGGCGCGCATGGAGGCGCTGATCCGCTCGTGGGGTCACCCCCACCGGGTGACAACTGTCGTCGGCGATCTCACCCGCCCCGGGCTGGGCGTCCCCGCGGGGTGGGTGAAGCAGCACCGCGGCTCGATCGACCACTTCTTCCACCTCGCCGCGCTCTACGACATGACCGCGCCCAGCGAGCTCAACGAACAGCTGAACGTCGGCGGCACCCGCGCAGCGCTCGACCTGGCCACCGCCCTCGGCGCCGGCGTCTTCCACCAGGTCTCCTCGATCGCGGCCGCCGGCGACTACGACGGCGTCTACGACGAGACCATGTTCGACGTCGGCCAGGGCCTGCCGTCCGCCTACCACCGGACCAAGTTCGAATCCGAGCGGATCGTCCGCGAGGAGTCGACCGTTCCGTGGCGCATCTACCGCCCCGCGGTCGTCGTCGGGCACTCCGAGACCGGCGCGATGGACAAGGTCGACGGCCCCTACTACTTCTTCCCGTTGTTCAAGCGGCTGCGCGACTCCATGCCGCAGTGGATGCCGATCGTCGGTGTGGACCTGGGTGACACCAACGTCGTCCCGGTCGACTACGTGGCCAAGGCGATGGATCACCTGGCCCACCAGCCTGGTCTCGACGGCGAGGCCTTCCACCTGGTCAACCCCGACCCGCAGCCGACCGTCGAGGTCATCAACACCTTCGCCACCGCCGCCAAGGCACCCCGCTTCGCGGTTCCCGTCGACCGGCGGGTGACCGGTGTGCTGTCGACCGGTCTGCTTCCGCGTGCGCTGCGGCCCGGCAACCTGGTCAGCAACGTGCTCCGGACCAAGCCCCTGCAGCTTGCCCTGCGCGAGACGATCGGCCGTCTCGGCGTACCCCCGGAGGTGCTCGAGCACGCCTCCTTCCCGACCCAGTACGCCTCCCGTCGTACCGAGAAGGCGCTCCGGGGCTCGGGGATCTCCTGCCCGGACCTGGAGAGCTACGCGCTGAAGCTGTGGAACTACTGGGAGGACCACCTCGACCGGGACACGGCCAACAGCAAGAAGCTGCGCTCGGCCCTGCAGGGCAAGACGGTGGTCATCACCGGCGCCTCCTCCGGCATCGGCAAGTCCACCGCGCTGAAGGTGGCGCAGGCCGGCGCCACCCCGATCCTCGTCGCGCGCGGCAAGGACAAGCTCGAGGAGACCCGGGACGAGATCGTCGCCGCCGGCGGTACGGCGTACGTCTACGGCTGTGACCTCACCGACCTCGAGGCGATCGACGCGCTCTGCGAGCAGATCCGCGCCGAGCACGACACGATCGACTTCGTCGTCAACAACGCCGGCCGCTCGATCCGGCGGTCCCTGGCGCTCAGCCACGACCGGTTCCACGACTTCGAGCGCACCATGCAGCTCAACTACTTCGGCGCTATCCGCCTCGTCATGGGTGTGCTGCCGAAGATGCGGGAGCAGGGCTGGGGCCACATCGTCAACATCAGCTCGATCGGGGTCCAGACGAACCCGGCACGCTTCAGCGCCTACGTCGCCTCGAAGGCCGCGCTGGACGCGTGGAGCAACGTGGTCAGCTCCGAGCTGGTCGGTGACGGGGTCAGCTTCACCACCATCCACATGCCGCTGGTGAAGACCCCGATGATCGCGCCGACGAAGATCTACGACAAGTTCCCGACGATCACTCCGGCGCAGGCCGCCGACATGGTGCTTGCCGCGCTGGTCGACCGGCCTCACGAGATCAACACGGCCCTCGGCACCCTTGGCGCGGTCGCGCACAACCTCGCCCCGAAGACCACGTTTCGCATCATGCACATGGCTTTTCAGGTCTTTCCTGACTCGGCCGCCGCGCGAGGCGACGACGCCGAGAGCACACCGACCTCCGAGCAGATGCTCCTGGCCAAGATCATGAAGGGCGTGCACTGGTAGGACCGCATGGCGAGATTCGCGCCCGCGGGACTGCATCCTTCTGCCATCCTGGTGCCCTCATGAGTCACCTGTGTTGTCGCTGCCGCTGACACCAGCCGCCCGGCTGGTGCACCTGCCCCTGCAGCCACAGCCGCCCGCGACCACACGGATGTCCGACCATGACAAGCACTTCCCTCACCTTTCACTCCTGGACCGCCTCGCTCGCTGAGCGCGGCCTGGCCGTCCTCCCGCCCAGCCACGCCGTACCCGTCGAGCTCTGGGCTCGCGACCCGGAAGGCGTCCTGCACTTCCGGGCGCGAGGCACGACCGTCACCCTTCGCCGCTTCAACAGCTCCGACCTCACAGGCCTGATCCTGCGTTCGGAGTGCGACTGCGAGGAGCACCGCTCTGCGGGTGCTGGCGCCAGGACCGTGCTGGCCCCCGGCGCCAGGCCTGTGGCCGAGGCCCGGATCGACGGCGCCACGGAGTTCGGCTGGCGCGGGGTCGAGGCAGGCCTGCTCGACGTACCCGCGGCAGCGGTGCTGCTTGATCGGCTTCTCGACGAGCTCAGCGAGACAGACCGGGTGGAAGATCAGGCCACCGCCGTCGCCTGAGCTGAGGGCAGCGCGCGACCGGACCAACAAACGACACCGGCCGCGGGTCGGCGCCCCCCGGGCTGCGCCTGACCCACGGCCGGAGCCTGTGGACGCGGAGCCACTCCCAGCAGGTAGGAGTGACTCCGCGCTGTCCTACTGCGTGTCCACCGCGGTCAGGGTGACCTCGGTCGCCGCGCCCGCCCAGTTGGACGTGAGCACGTACGCCGTGCCGCTGGGCAGTGCACCGGACTCGTTCGCCGCGGACGACGCCGCGTCACCGATCAGCTTGCAGTCGGCGTTGAAGAAGTACAGGTCCAGGTCGTACGTCGGACCCGAACCGACCGCGCTCACCTTGTGCGCACCGTCGCCGAAGGACTCCGGAAGCTCGGAGACCCAGCCGTCGGTTCCCTGGCTGGCCGGGGGCATCTCGCAGCTGCTGGCGAAGTCGGTCCCGACCACACCGCCACCCGTCTCGTCACCGCCGGGGTTGCTGCCCGCGATGGTGAACGTCTCGGTGTAGGGGTCGTCCAGCGGTGCCGGCGGCAAGGGCTCGACGCCCGCAGCCTTCTTGCTGAAGACCTGGATGTCACCGAACTGGGCGTTGGACTTGGTCTCACCGAGCGCCTCGTCGGCCCACAGCCGGATGAACGTGGCCTGGACCGGGCTCGGCAGCGTGAACGTCCGGTAGTGGACGTCACCGACGACCGGCCGCGGGACCTGGTAGTCGAACGCGTTCTTGCCGATCGGCTGCGTCTTCCAGTTGATCCCGTCCTTGGACGTCTGCAGCGTGAACGACTTCACGGCCTCGAACCGCGAGGTGGTGAACGCGCTCACCTGGACCGTCGAGATGGTGCTCGGCTTGGCCAGCTCGATCACGGCGTGACCGGTCTTGGTCGACGTACGCCAGCGGGTCAGCTCGGTGTCGTCGAGGAGGGCGCCGGCACCGCGGTTGGTGGAGGACACGATCGACGCGCCGTTCGCCTCGGAGGCCAGGTTCGGCTGCAGGGAGTACTGCTTGGAGACCGTCTTGCCAGCCGCCAGGTCGAACGTCGGCAGCGTGTTGGATCCGAAGCCTCGTGCCTGGATCGTCAGCGGGTAGCTGCCCTGGGCAGCCTCGATGACGAAGCGACCGTCCTGACCGGTCCTCGCGATCGGAGTGACACCGGCCTCGAGCGTGCCGAGCATGATCCGCGCGTCGGCGACCGGGTCGCCGGTGGATGCGTTCATGACGCGACCTGTGATGGTGCCGTTCTGCTCCGGGTTCTGGTGGGTGAACGACGGGGTGGGGTCGACATCGCTCGCACCGGTCGGGTCGTTCTCGGTCTTCTCGGTGGAGGCGAGCGTGCCCATGCCGTGGCGGGCGAAGGCGCCGTACACCGTGTCCTGGAGGACGTCGAAGTCGGTGCGCGAGTGGTACCGGATGTCCAGGGCCTTGAGGATCGCGTCACGCATGTCGAGCATGCTCGGGTCGTTCGGAGCCAACGGCATCGCGTCGGTGACGATGAACGCCGAGATCTCAGAAGCCTCCTTCTCGCCGAGCTTGGCGAGAAGGTCCTGACGCATCTCCCAAAGCGTGCCGGTCCAGATCTCGCCGTCGGCGTGGACCTGCGGGCCCGTGACGTCGTAGCCGATGTTGCCGAACTGCAGCGGGTCGGCGACCGGGCCGTCGCGGTCCAC
>JBFIWG010000158.1:0-7391 GCA_041606495.1 Nocardioidaceae bacterium | reverse complement strand
GAGCCCACCGACGAGCTCCTCGCGCTCCTCCTCGCTGAGGTCTGCCAGCCGGACGCGAACCTGGTCGACGAAGGCACTGACCTCCGGCCGGACGTCGAGTCTGAGTGTGGGCTCGTTCATCGGTGCGTGACTCCCTGCTTGCTGAGTAGGTTCGAGACGGTCGAGGAGAACCGCTCCCACTCCTGGCGCTGCTGCGCGAGGAGGGTGCGGCCGGCCGGGGTGATGCCGTAGTACTTGCGGTGCGGGCCCTCGTCGGAGGGGACGACGTACGACGTCAGCGCACCCGACGCGTAGAGCCGCCGCAGCGTCCCGTAGACCGAGGCATCGCCGACCCCGTCGAGTCCTGCCGCTCGCAGTCGTCGGAGGACGTCGTAGCCGTAGCCGTCCTCGGTGTCGACCACGGCCAGCACGGCGAGGTCGAGCGCTCCCTTGAGGAGCTGGGTGGTGTCCATGCAGAGCACACTACTGCGTGATCCGCAGTACCTCGCCACCCGACACACCGAACAGGTCAGGCTGACCCGTTGCGACACCTCGCGGCCCGTTCCGGCGACCGCAACAGGTCACCCTGACCCGTCGCGGCACCAGACGCGGCAGAGATCCAGCGTGCGAGGATCCGGGCATGGAGAAGCGGCTGGGCGTCTGCAACCTGTGCGAGGCGATCTGCGGACTCGAGATCACCCTCGACCAAGGCAGGATCACCGGGATCCGCGGCAACCCGGACGACCCGCTCTCGCGCGGGCACATCTGCCCCAAGGCGGTCGCGCTGCAGGACATCCACGAGGACCCCGACCGGCTGCGGCGCCCGGTCCGACGTACCGCCGAGGGTTGGCAGGAGATCGGCTGGGACGAGGCGCTCGACCTGGTCGCCGAGAACCTGGCCCGGACCATCAACGAGCACGGCCGGGACGCGTTGGCGATCTACCTCGGCAACCCGAACGTGCACAGCCTCGGCTCGATGACGCACGGAACGGCGATGGTGAAGGCGCTCCGCACCCGCAACACCTACAGCGCCACCTCCGTGGACCAGCTCCCCCATCAGCTGGTTGCACACCTGATGTACGGCCACCAGCTGCTGATACCGATCCCGGACATCGACCGGACGCTGTACTTCGTCGTCTTCGGCGGCAACCCGATGGCCTCCAACGGGAGCCTCATGACCGTGCCGGACTTCCCGAACCGGCTCCGCGAGCTCAAGGCGCGCGGCGGTCGGATGGTGGTCTTCGACCCGCGGCGCACCGAGACGGCGAAGGTCGCCACGGAGCACCACTTCGTCCGACCTGGCAGCGACGCGGCCGTCCTGCTGGCGATGCTTCACACCATCTTCACCGAGTCCCTCACCGAGCCGCCGGGGTACGTCGACGGGCTCGAAGTCGTGGCGGCAGCGGTTCAGCCGTTCACACCCGAGCGGGCCGCCGAGGTCAGCGGCGTACCCGCCGACGTGATCCGCACAACCGCCCGCGACCTCGCCGCCTCCGGCGCGGGCGCCTGCTACGGCAGGGTGGGAGTGTCCACACAGGCGTTCGGCGCCCTGTGCCAGTGGGCGATCCAGGTGCTCAACCTGGTCACCGGCAACCTGGACCGCCCCGGCGGCGTGCTCCTGACCCGACCGGCGATCGACGCGGTGGGTCGTGGCCTGATCGGCAAAGGACACTTGGGGCGCTGGCGGAGCCGGGTCCGGGAGCTGCCGGAGTTCGCCGGCGAGCTGCCGGTGTCCACGATGGCCGACGAGATGCTCATACCCGGGAGGGGGCAGGTCCGCGCTCTGCTGACCGTCGCCGGGAACCCGGTCTCGTCCACGCCCGACGGAACCCGGCTGGACGAGGCGATCGCCGGCCTGGACTTCGTGGCCGCGGTGGACTTCTACATCAACGAGACCACCCGGCACGCCGACGTCATCCTGCCGCCCACGTCGGCGCTGGAGCGGGATCACTACGACCTGGTCTTCCACCTGCTTGCCGTGCGCAACACCGCCCGGTTCACCCCGGCGGTGCTGCCGAAGCCCGAGGGAGCCCTGGAGGACTGGGAGATCTACCGGGAGATCTCGCTGCGCACGTCCCGGCTCCTGACCGTCAAGGCGTCCCGAAAGGCGCGACTGATCCACGCCGTCAGAATGCGGGTCTCGCCACGCCGGGCGGTCGACGTACTCCTGCGCACCGGGCGGAACAGGCTGTCGGTCGGCGCTCTCCTCAAGCACCCGGCCGGGGTCGATCTCGGCCCGCTCGAGCCCTCCCTGCCGGGGCGGCTGCAGACCCCGGACCGAAGGGTCGACGCCGCTCCGGCGACCATTCTCGACGACCTGTCGCGGGTAGAGGCCGAGCTGTTCACCGAGCTCGAGCCCGACGAGCTGCGGCTGATCGGTCGACGGCACCAGCGCGACTGCAACTCGTGGATGCACAACGCCGAGCGGCTCACGCGGGGCAAACCGCGTCACCACCTGCTGATGCACCCCGACGACCTGGCCGAGCGCGGCATCGAGGACGGCGCCCAGGTGCAGGTGACGTCACGGGTCGGCACGGTCCAGGTCGAGGTTCGCGCCAGCGAGGACATGATGCGCGGCGTGGTCAGCCTCCCCCACGGCTACGGGCACCAGCGCGACGGAGTCTCGCTTCGGCACGCCACCAGCCTCGCGGGTACGTCGATCAACGACCTGACCGACGCAGCCCGTGTCGAGGGGATCAGCGGGAACGCCGTTCTCAACGGCGTCCCCGTCACCGTCACGCTCTAACGGCGCTCCAGAATCCTGCGGACGGCGTCGCGCGCGTCCATCGGATCGGTCCCTGACAGCGCCGCCTCGGCGGCCAGCTCGCACATGTCCATCGATACCTGCGCCAGCTTCGCACCGACCGGCCGCACCGCAGCCGAGGCCATCGACAGCGAGGTGATCCCCATGCCGACCAGCGCGGCCGCGAGCGCCGGGTCCGCCGCCGCCTCGCCGCAGACGCCCACCGGCTTGCCGGCCTGCTTGCCGGCCTCGGCGGTGATCGCGATCAGGGCCAGCACGGCCGGCTGCCAGGCGTCGGTCAGGTGCGCAAGATCGCTGGCCATCCGGTCCGCGGCCATCGTGTACTGGGTCAGGTCGTTGGTGCCGATGGACAGGAAGTCGACCACTTCGAGCATCTTGTGCGCCTGCAGGGCTGCGCTCGGGATCTCTACCATGACGCCGGCCTTGAGCCCGTGCGCGTGCACCTGCTCGGCGAAGTCCCTGGCCTCGTCGACGGTGGCCACCATGGGGGCCATCACCCACGGCTGGGTGGAGGTCATCTTGGCCGCCTCGGCGATCCCGGCCAGTTGGCGCTCCATCAGCCCGGGGTTGTCGAAGGAGAGCCGCAGCCCGCGCACGCCGAGAGCCGGGTTCTCCTCGCCCTCGAGGGTGGCGAAGGCGACCGGTTTGTCGGAGCCCGCGTCCAGGGTGCGGATGACGACGTAGCGCTCCTGGCCGAAGGCGGCCAGCACCTCGGCGTACAGCTCGGCCTGCTCTTCGACGCTCGGCTCGTCCTGGCGGTTGAGGAAGCACAGCTCGGTGCGGAACAGCCCCACGCCCTCCACGGGACCCTCCGCGGCGCTGCGTGCCGACGCACCGTCGGCGACGTTGGCGAGCAGCTTGACCGGGGTGCCGTCACTGGTCTTGGCGGGACCGGTCCAGGCATCGAGAGCGTCGCGTTCGGCCTTGGCATCGGCCACCTTGCGGCGAGCGACCTCCTCGTCAGGTGCGACCTCGACCTCCCCGCTGGTGCCGTCGACCAGGACCGTCGTACCCGGCGTGATCTCGAGGAGCCCGGCGACGGCCACCACGCACGGGATCCCCAGCTGCCGGGCGATGATCGCGGTGTGGCTCGTGGGCCCGCCCTTCTCGGTCACCAGGGAGATCACCTTGGTCGCATCGAGAATCGCCGTGTCCGCCGGCGCCAGGTCCTCGGCGATCAGGATCGACGGCGTCTCAGGCGTCGGTACGCCCGGCTGCGGCTCGCCGACGATCGAGGCGGTCACGCGCTTCTCGATGTCTTGCAGGTCGGTGACCCGCTCGGCCATCAGGCCACCCATCTGGGTGAACAGCGCAGCGAACTGGTCGACCCCGCCATGCACCGCCGTGAGCAGAGTGTCGCCGGCCTTCAGCCGCTTCACCACAGCCGAGCGCAGCCCCTTGTCGCGGGCGAGACCGGCTGAGGCGGTCAGGACCTCGGCGGCCGAGCCGCTGGCCTGAGCAGCCCGCTCGCTGAGCAGGTCGGCCACCACGCCGACCGCCTCGTCGAATCGGGAGATGGCGGACTCCTCGTCGATGTCCGCGCCATTGAAGGAGTCGATGGCCTTCTGGGAGATCGCGGTGGTGGCAACGATCACCGGGCCGTAGGCGACGCCGGGCACGACGGGGGTGCCACGGAACGCACGGGCTTGCGTGAGGGACGTGTCGGAGGTCATAGGTCCTACGAAACCACGTCCGATGCTTGACAGTCAACAGATTCGGGCGTAGAACAACAGATAACAAGATACAAAAACAACACGAAGTCACAGGAGGCCAGGATGTACGCCGAGGAGCGACAGCAGGCCATGGCCGATCTGATTGCTAAGCGCGGTCGCCTCTCCGTCAGTGCCTTGTCGGAGGTCTACTCCGTCACCACCGAGACCGTCCGTCGTGACCTCTCCGTGCTCGAACGAGCCGGCATCATCCGACGCGTCCACGGCGGCGCAGTACCCGCCGACGCCCTCACGGTACTGGAGACCGCGGTCAACGATCGAGACCACGCCAACGCGGAGCAGAAGGACCTCATCGCCCGAGCCGCGCTCCAGTTCCTGCCGATGGCCGGCGGCAGCATCCTCGTCGACGCCGGAACGACGACAGCCCGACTCGCAAGCTACCTTCCCCGCGACCACGAGCTCACCGTGGTCACCAACGCCGTGCCGATCGCCGCCCGGCTCGCCGGCCTGAAGAACGTCGACCTGCACCTGCTTCCCGGACGGGTACGACGGACCACCCAGGCGGCGGTGGGCGAGGAGACGGTCCGTGCCCTCAACATCCTCCGGACCGATGTCGCATTCGTCGGTGCAAACGGCGTTACGTTGGAGCATGGGCTCAGCACGCCCGACCACAGCGAGGCGGCCGTGAAGCGCGCGATGGTGCGCACCGGCCAGCGGGTGGTCGCGCTGGTGGACTCCTCCAAGATCGGCCGCGAGAACACCGTCCGGTTCGCCGAGCTGGAGGACATCGACGCCCTGGTCACCGATTCCGGTATCTCCCCCGAAGACATCGGGGCACTCAAAGAGCGAGACATTGAAGTGGTGGTCGCATGATCGTGACACTGACGCCGAACCCGAGCATCGACCGGACGGTCGCGCTCACCTCCGAGCTCGAGCGCGGAGCCGTCCTGCGCGCAGAGGCAGTGATCTCCCAGGCCGGCGGCAAGGGGGTCAACATCTCCCGCGCCGCCGTGGCGGCCGGCGTACCCACGATTGCCGTGCTGCCTGCCGACAAGGAGGACCCCTACGTCCTCGAGCTGCTCCGGGACGGGATCGACTGCCGCCCCGAGCGGCCGGCGGGGCCGGTGCGGGTCAACATCACGATCACGGAGCCCGACGGGACCACCACCAAGATCAACTCTCCCGGTGCAGAGGCAAGCCCCGAGTCGCTCGACCGCCTCAAGCAGGCGCTCCACCAGCGGGCGCAGAAGGCCGACTGGGTGGTCCTCGCCGGTTCGCTGCCACCCGGCGCGGCGGCGAGCTGGTACGCCGACCTGGTCGCGGACCTGAAGGAGACCCACGCGAAGGTCAGCGTCGACACCTCGGGCGACCCCCTCGCCGTGCTGGCCGAGTCGCTGGCGACAGCGGCGCCGGACCTGCTGAAGCCCAACGGTGAGGAGCTCGCCTCCCTGACGGGCGGGGACGCCGAGGCCATCGAGGCCGATCCCGCCGCAGCCGCGAAGGCTGCCACTGTGCTGGTCGATCGAGGAGTGGGGGCAGTCCTCGCCACCCTGGGTGGGTCGGGCGCCGTGCTCGTCACCGCTGACGGTGCGTGGCACGCCACTCCTCCGCCGACCACCGTCGTCAGCACCGTCGGTGCCGGCG
This sequence comes from Nocardioidaceae bacterium, assembly GCA_041606495.1. Lineage (GTDB taxonomy): Bacteria > Actinomycetota > Actinomycetes > Propionibacteriales > Nocardioidaceae > Nocardioides_C. The sequence continues at coordinate 1,334 of JBFIWG010000158.1, read as the reverse complement.
ACTCCAGCCTCTTCGGCTACCTGCTCGGCGATCTTCGGGGCGTCGACCCGGCCGAGCGGCTACGACTGGCAGTCGCCTACGGCAGCGCCGCCGCCGGCCTGCCGGGCACGACCATTCCCACCCCCGACCACATCCAGCCCGCGCTCGTGGCCGTCCACGAGCTTGCCCTCACCTAGGAGATCGAAGATCATGTCCGAACTCATCACGCCGGATCTCGTCCGGCTCGACGTCGGTCTCGGCGACGACAAGGAGCAGGTGATCCGCGCGCTCGCGGGCATCGTCTCCGACGCCGGCCGGAGCGCCGATCCCGAAGGGCTCGCGCAGGACGCGCTCGCCCGTGAAGCCACCTCACCCACCGGTCTCCCGGGCGGGATCGCCATCCCGCACTGCCGCACCGAGCACGTCGACGTACCGACTCTCGCGTTCGCGAGGCTGTCCCCCAAGACCGAGTTCGGCGCCAAGGACGGACCGGCCGATCTGGCCTTCCTCATCGCGGCTCCGGCGGGGGGCGACGCGACGCACCTCCAGGTCCTGACCCAGCTGGCCCGCTCGCTGGTCAAGCCCTCCTTCACCCACGCGCTGCGCACCGCCGAGACGCCGGCAGACGTCGTGGCCGTGATCAACGCCGAGGTCGCGGCTCCGGCCTCCGCCTCGGCACCGGCCGCTGCGCCGGCACCCGCCGCGGCGGCAGACCCGGCACCGCAGACCCGACGCAGTATCGTCGCGGTGACCTCCTGCCCGACTGGCATCGCGCACACGTTCATGGCTGCGGAGTCTCTCGAGGCCGCCGCCGAGCGTGCCGGGGTCGACATCCACGTCGAGACCCAGGGTGCGACCGGCGCCCAGCCGCTGCCGCAGAGCACCATCGCGGCCGCGGATGCCGTCATCTTCGCCGCTGACGTCGGCGTGAAGGACCGCGGTCGGTTCGCGGGCAAGCCGCTCGCCGCCGGAGGGGTGAAGCGAGGCATCGACGACCCCGACGGCCTGATCGCCGAGGCCCTGGCCTACGCCGACGACCCGAACGCACCGCGCGTCGAGGGCGCCGGGGCGGGTGCGGGTGCCGGCGCTGCTGCGGGCGCCGGCTCGGGTCACCACGAGACGTGGGGGCTCAAGATCCGCCGGATCCTGATGACCGGTGTCTCGTACATGATCCCGTTCGTCGCCGCGGGCGGTCTGCTGATCGCTCTCTCCTTCCTGTTCGGTGGCTTCCAGATCACCGGGCCGGCCGGGGACATCGCGGTCAACAACTCGCTGTTCAACCTGCCCGACCTCCAGGAGAGCGGCCTCGAGCGCGCGTTGTTCGGCAGCCCCTTCTTCGCCTACATCGGTGCGGT
>JBFIWG010000157.1:0-7391 GCA_041606495.1 Nocardioidaceae bacterium | reverse complement strand
TGCCGCCGACGCCCCAGCCCAGCACGCCCAGGCCGTTGACCATGGTGGTGTGGGAGTCGGTGCCGACGCAGGTGTCGGGGTAGGCCACGGTCTTGCCGTCACTGTCCCGGGTGAACACCACGCGGGCGAGGTGCTCGATGTTGACCTGGTGCACGATGCCGGTGCCGGGCGGGACGACCTTGAAGTCATCGAAGGCACCCTGGCCCCACCGCAGGAACTGGTAGCGCTCCTTGTTGCGCTCGTACTCGATCTCAACGTTGCGCTCGAACGCCTCGGGTGAGCCGAAAACGTCGGCGATGACGGAGTGGTCGATGACCATCTCGGCCGGCGCGAGCGGGTTGATCTTGGACGGGTCGCCACCGAGGTCGGCCATGGCCTCGCGCATCGTGGCGAGGTCGACGACGCACGGCACACCGGTGAAGTCCTGCATGATCACGCGGGCTGGCGTGAACTGGATCTCCTTGCTCGGGTCGGCGTCGGCGTCCCAACCGGCGAGGGCGCGGATGTCGTCCGCGGTGATGTTGGCGCCGTCCTCGGTGCGGAGCAGGTTCTCCAGCAGGATCTTCAGGCTGTAGGGCAGGGAGTCGACATCGAGCCCCTCGCCGGTGACCGACTCGAGTCGGTAGATCTCGTAGGACTTCCCATTCACATCAAGCGTGCCCTTGGCACCAAAGCTGTCCTGACTCGGCATCAGCCATCTCCTCGTGACGTCTCGGCTATCGCACCGCCCATCTTGCCCACGGATGCCCGACCCCCGGTAGTAAGGGTGGGCTAACTCTGTCGGTGACGAAGTGCGGAATAATCTCTTGATGTCAAGATACACGATGTCGAGCCAACTGGGCGGCCCTCCCCCGCCGCGAGCCACGGTGAGAGCGCGATTGTGCGAGGAAGCTTTGCCGCGGGCGTGCCCGGAAGTCGAAAACCACTGATGTGTCGTCTTTCTCGATGGCATGGTGTTTCTCCGGACCAGATGAGCGAGCGCGATCGCCGCCGACCAGGACGCGCACATAGGGGGACTGATGGCTTCACTGACGTACCGGGACGAGACCGCCGCGGGACGCGAGCTCGACCGGAACACCCTTCCGGACCTGCCCGAGCAGATCACCGTCCGAGAGATCGTCCGGCTCCGTGTGCGCGAGGAGGTCGCGCGGCACAACGCCGCACCGGACCGTCACTTCCGCGGGCTCGTGCAGCCGGCGGACGCCGAGGCCACCCTGAACGGCTACCGGCTCTCGCGGCCGCGCAAGCTGAACTGGGAGACCCAGGCCGACGTCGCCGAGCGGGCGTTCTACCGCAACGGGTTCTTCGTCCTGGTCAACGACCATCAGGTCCAGGAGCTCGACGAGGTCGTCGACCTGACCGGCGAGGTCGACGTCGCCTTTGTGAAGCTCGTACCCCTGGTCGGGGGCTGACGTTGCTCGACAGGCTGCGCGCCGCTCTCGGCACCAAGACCTCCCACAACGGCTACGACGATCCGGTGGACCGGGTGGCCGCCGCCATCGGCGCCGGACCCGACACCGCCGACCTCCTTCGTAGCGGGACGTGGATCGACGGGGTGCTGGCCGAGGACACGCTGAGCCGAACCGACCGCTGGGCGGAGGTGTCCGACGGCTGGCCAGGGCTGGCTCAGGCGCTTCGGGAGCGGTCCAACCAAGACCTGCGCGCGGGCGCCCTCTGGCTGCTTCACACTCTCGAGCATCATGCGCAGCCGCGCACCAGCAAGGTGTTCTTGTGGAACACCAGCGCCCACGACGCACTCGTCGCGCTGGCGCGGCGCAAGCTCGGATGGCAGCGGGCTGAGGTGACCCTGCTCTGGTCGCGGTTCGCCGAGCTGGCCAACGACCCTCGCTGGGAGATGTCGTTGAGCCAGATTCTCAGGGTGCCGCTGTCCGCGGCCGAGGAGCTCAGCCAGGACGAGCGCGAGTCACTACGGCCGTGCATCCAGGCGACCCTGGACCGGATCCACCGCAACGACAGGCTCCTGTACGACGCCGCAGAGCGAAGCCGGTTCACCCGTCGGCTCACCGACCTGCTCGACCTGCCCGACGACGAGGTCACGCTGCCCGAGACTGTCCTCGGCCCCGGCGACGACTTCGGCGTTGCGGTCCGCGGGGACCTCCTCAACGAGTTCGAACCGACCGTCGTCGTGCCGCTGCTGCGCCACCTTGCCGGCTACACCGGCGCGGTCACGCCGGGGAAGAAGTGGCGGTCCCAGCTGGCTGTACTCCTCGCCGCCGAACCGGCACGGGGCGAGGTGGCCCGGGTCCTGCTGGAGCGGGTCTGCAGCCACAAGGGCAGCGTCGTCGACGTTCGGTACGGCGGCTCGACCTACCAGGAACACGTCTTCGTCAGCGCAGACACAGCACAGCTGCTGCGCGCCGCGGTCTGGGCACTCCGGGACGCGGAGACCGGCGATGTCGCCCGGCTCGCACGGTTGCTCGGACAGGCTGCGATCCACTGCGCCGCCTGGGCAGGCGGCGAAGGCGGGTCGACCCGCTGCGCGGTGGTCGCATCCTCCTCCGTTGCCGCACTGGGCGAGCTGGACGGCGATCATGCCGTCTCCCAGCTTGCCCGTGTCCAGTCACGGGTGCGCAACAAGACACTGCTCAAGGCCGTCGAGAAGTCACTGACCAGAGTCGCGGCCCGCGCCGGCCTGACCCCGGGGCAGCTCCTCGAGCGGTCCGTCCCGTCGTTCGGCCTTGAGCTCGGCGGCCGGACCGAACGCGTGGTCGGAGAGAACACGGCGGTGCTGACGGCCGGCTCCAACGGGATCAAGCTCTCCTGGCGCAACCCGGCCGGACGTGAGGTCGCCTCGGTCCCCAAGGCCGTCCGCGAGCAGCAGCCGGAGCTGCTCGCTCAGCTTCGCGCGACCGTCAAGGAGGCAGGCAAGGTGCTGGCCACCGAGCGGGCACGCCTCGAGGACCTCCTCGCCACCGGTCGCTCCTGGTCCGCCGCCGACTGGGCGACGTACTACCTCGACCATCCGATCACCGGCGTCCACGCCTGCAGGCTCCTGTGGCAGGCGCAGGCCTCGGTCGGGGCGGATGACGTTTCGGGCGACAGCTGGTGCACCGGGCTGCCCATCCGCACCGACGCCGCCTGGTGCCTACGAACGTTGAGCGGCGACCTCGTGGAGGTCCGCGACGGTGCCCGCGTCCGCCTGTGGCATCCGATCGACGCCGCGCCCACCGAGGTAGCCGGCTGGCGCGAACAGCTGACGGAGGCCGAGCTGCGGCAGCCGTTCAAGCAGGCGTTCCGGGAGGTGTACCTGCTGACCCCGGCGGAGGAGGCCACTGACACCTACTCGAACCGGTTCGCCGCCCACGTCCTGCGCTACCCCCAGGCCGGGGCCCTGATGCGGGCACGCGGCTGGTCCGCCAACCACCTCGGCTACTGGGACGGCGGCCAGGACGGGGAGGCAGTCAAGCAGATAGGCGAGAACGGCTGGCGGGCGCGCTTCTTCTACGACCTGATCGACAGCGGCGTGGCTGACGACTACGGCACGCCCAGCCTGTGTGCGAGCGACCAGGTCCGCTTCGAGAGGTACGACGACAGCGGCGCTCACCCGGCCTGGGACGGCGTCGCCCTCGAGCAGGTCCCACCGCTGGTGTTCACTGAGGCGATGCGGGACGTCGACCTGTTCGTCGGTGTCACCTCGATCGCGGCCGACCCCACGTGGGAGGACCGTGGCGAGGATCGCTACCGGGACTACTGGTTCGAGACCAGCTTCGGCGGCCTGGCCGAGTCCGCGCAGATCCGTCGCGAGGCGTTGACCCGGCTCATGCCGCGGACCAGGATCGCTGACCGAGTGCGAGTCACCGAGCGCTACCTCGAGGTCGACGGCACGTTCCACACGTACAAGATCCACCTCGGCTCCGGAAACATCCTGATGTCCCCCAACGACGCCTACCTGTGCATCGTCGCCGGACGTGACAAGGACGCCGGCAAGCTCTTCCTGCCCTTCGAGGAGGACGGAGGCATGCTGTCGCTGATCGTGTCGAAGGCATTCCTGCTGGCCGATGACGCGACGATCACGGACCGCTCGATCACCCAACAGCTGCGGCGCCGCTGACCCGAGCCACGCGCCCGCTTGCTCCACGGTTGCGGGCAGCCGGAGGGTGTGGCTCGGCTGGGGTCGCGGTCATTGCCCGTCTCCGCCGGGCGCCCTAGAGTCCGGAACGGTCGCCCCACAACCCAGAGCGGAGTGTCGCCATGGCCGAGGTCCTTCTCTTTCACCACGCGCAGGGTCTGACCCCGGGCGTGGTGGCGTTCGCCGATGAGCTGCGCCGGGGCGGGCACACCGTTCACACCCCCGATCTGTTCGAGGGCCGCACCTTCGCCACCGTCGACGAGGGCATCGCCCAGGCGCAGCAGATCGGCTTCGGCGAGGTGCGCGACCGGGGCATCCGTGCGGCGGAGGGGCTGCCCGCCGAGCTCGTGTACGCCGGCTTCTCGCTCGGAGTGATGCCGGCCCAGCAGCTGGCCCAGACTCGGCCCGGCGCCGCAGGTGCTCTGCTTCTTCACGGCTGCGCGCCCACGTCATTCTTCGGGAGCTGGCCCAAGGGGTTGCCTGCGCAGGTGCACGCAATGGATGCCGACCCGTTCTTCGTCGGGGACGGTGACGACGAGAGCGACCTCGATGCGGCCCGAGCCCTGGTCGATGAGGCCGACGGGGTCGAGCTCTTCCTCTACCCAGGCGACCAGCACCTCTTCGCGGACATCTCGTTGACGTCGTACGACGCGGACGCGACAGCGATGCTCACCCGGCGCACGCTCGACTTCCTCGACGCCCTGTAGGCGACCCGGACCGCAAGGGCAGCGCCGGTCAGTGGATGAGCTTCAGCCCGGCGACCGAGCCGACGATGCCGGCCAGGAGCAGCAGCTTGGTCACGGAGATCGTCTCCGCGCCGGTGGCCATCCCGTAGGCGACGGTGAGAGTCGCGCCGATTCCGACCCACACGGCGTACGACGTGCCGACAGGCAGTTCCCGCATGGCAAAGGCGAGGCCCGCCATGCTGAGCACCAGGGCCACCAGAAACGTGACCGACGGCCCGAGTCGAGTGAACCCGTCGGAGCGTCCCAGGGCCGTGGCCCACACCGCCTCGAGCACACCGGACAGGACTAGCACGAGCCAGGACATGTTGATCCTCCACAAGCGCCGTCTTGTCGCACACCGGGTACGGCACCGCTCGTCCGGGAGCCGTGTTCGGCTCTGACCCGATGGTCTCAACACTTCGGTGTGGCCACAAATCGCCGCGGTGAGGCAATCTCGGGTGACGCGATCACACGTGCCCCGCGCCTCCCGCGTGGCCAGGGGTCTGCAGCGCAATCAGCCGTACGACGAGCCACACCATGCCCGCCTGCCACGCCACGGCGACCACCACCAGCAGCGGCCACCAGGACGTGAGAACAGCGGCCACGGCCTCGCGGGGCAGCGCGGCCAGCGAGTACGCCAGGACGACGATCCCCGCCCACAGCGCGAAGGCCGTTGCCCGGTAGCCCCGGCTCCGGTCGCGCGGCGGGTCGATCCCGAGCTCGTGCACGTCCTGCGGCGGGTGGTCCTTCAGCATGCGGCGCACCGAGCGGTAGACACGCGTCCGCGGATACTGCTCTGCCAGCATCCGGCGGGCACGGGAGGCGGCGGGTGGGTACCAACGCACGGCGGCCGGAAGGGTGACCGCCACGACGCGGGCCGAGGCCGCGCGAAAGCCGCGGTCGCCGAGGATGCAGCGTCCACGCGCGGCGACCACCGCACTCGCCGGCCCCAGCGCGACCGTCGCGCTGCCCGGCAGGTACCACGCGTACAGCCCGCAGCGGCAGTCGGTTGCCGGAGGTGGATGCTCCGCACCGGCCTTGCACGTGGCGTGCTCGAGCCGCCCGTCCCATGGTCCCGAGGCGGCGTGCACCAGCGGGTACAACCCGTCGCCGCGAAGCTGGAACTGCCGGTAGCCGCGAAGCTCGTCGGGCACCAGCGCCGGACCGTCTGGCAGCGGCGATGCCGGGACGCTCACCGTCTTGCTGGGACGGCCGGTGGCGGCTCCGGCTCCGGCTGCTCGCTCGGCTCGGTCAGCGGCTCATCCGGCAGAGGTTCGAACTCGACCTCGCGCCGCTCTGTGCCGATGTCTCCCATGTCGCACTCCCGTCACCGGTCCGGTCGGGTGCCGCACGCCACGGGCCATCGCTCACTCCGAGACGTGCCTGGCCTGGCCCACTAGATCCATCGTCGGCAGCCCGGCGTTCCTTGTCGAGGCCTCCTGCCGACGTTTCTCGTCGGGCTCGGGTGAGGACCGCAACGCGCTCCGCGTGGTGCGTCATCGGAAAGACGCCGATGCTCGTGAGCGTGAGCGCGATCCTTTGCCGACAACTGCGTTCATGAGTGGAAACTAGCCGCTGACCTGCGGCTTCGCCGTTTGCACCGCTCAAAGAGCCAGCAGCTGATAGCGGCCGCCCGCGATTCAAAGCGCGCTCAAGCCGCGCCCTCGCAGAAGTCGGTGCCGCCGTCCACAACCGACCGCAGTTGATCAGTCGGTCGCCAATCGGTGATGACGCCGCGCGCCTCATCGGACTGGTCCGGAACCGATCGTGACAGGCAGAGCGGTCACGAGACGTGTTCGCTCTGGTCATAGGTCGCCGAGCGCCCGGCTCTAGCGTGAATGGTGCCGCCGAAGCGGCTCAACGACATCGCCACGACCGATCGCGAGATTGCAATGACCACTCGCCGCTCAGCAAGCCTGCCAGCTGTCCCCGAGCATCGGTCTGGGGGTGCACAGCGTCATCGTCGCGCACTACGTTGCGGCCTAGGGGACCGAGGATCAGAAGAGCCGGCCCGGCCAAGCGGCAACCTGACACCGCGGTCGACCCGTCGACCCGGCGGCTCAGGCACGGATGATCCGGCGCTCGATCGCCGCAGCAACAGCACCGGCGCGGGTGTCGACCCCGAGCTTGGTGTAGACGTGCGAGAGATGCGACTTCACGGTGGCCTCGGAGACGAAGAGCTCGCGGGCGATCTCCTTGTTGCCCAGGCCGCGGGAGAGCAGCTCGAGGACCTCGACCTCGCGATCGGTGATCGTGGTTGCGCCGGCTGTGGTGCGACGGATCAGGGTGGCAGCCACGGATGCGGCGAGCACGGTCTCCCCTCTCGCGGTCGAGCGGATGCCCGCGAAGAGCTCGGGCGGCGGGGCGTCCTTGAGCAGGTAGCCGCGTGCCCCCGCCTCGAGGACGCGGAGGATGTCGGCCTCGGTGTCGTAGGTGGTCAGCACCAGCACCTCCGGCGGGTCGGGCAGCGCCCGCAGAGCGGCGGTGACGTCGACGCCGCCGGCCTGGCCCTCGCCCAGGTTGAGGTCCATGAGAACGACGTCGGGCCGTTGCTCGGTGATGGCGGCGACGGCGTG
>JBFIWG010000156.1:0-7439 GCA_041606495.1 Nocardioidaceae bacterium | reverse complement strand
TGAGCTGCGCGAGCTGCGCAAGGGGTACGACGACTCGCGGGCCGAGCCCGAGCTGGACCGGTACCCCGCCGCACGACGCCGGAAGCCGCCGCGCAAGGGCAAGGACTCCACCGCCCCGACCGGGCTGGTGGGCAAGCTGTCCACGGTCGCGAAGGGTGCGGTGCGCCAGGTGCTCCCGCCGCGCGATTTCGCGCAGAAGTACCCCGAGGCGAACGTCCCCCACCTCGACCTGAAGTGGTGGAAGCTGATGCAGTTCGACTCCGCTCTGGTCTCCTCGGCCGACGGCACGTCGGTGTCGTGGTACAAGCGCGACCGGGAGCTGTTCCGGGACCTGATGCAGCGCTCCATCGCCATCCACGTGCGCCTGGCCAAGGAGTGGCCGCAGCTCGCCGAGCAGTACAAGGAGGCGCTGCCCGAGCTCGTCTCGCCAGAGGCCTGGCACGACACCTTCGAGCAGTCGAACAAGAAGGACTGAGTCCACCTGAGTCAGCTGGCCGGGCTCCGGCCCGCCCTGGAGTCGGCCGGCTACACCTACGACGGGGTCGCCGCCCTGCTCGGCAGCACAGCGCACGCGGCGCTGTCGCGCAACGAGACGACCCCGGGGCTGCGCGCCACCAGGGACGGGTCGGCGCTCAGCGTGCTCACCCGGCTCTGGCCGCTGCAGGCCAGCGTCCCGGTCGAGGCCGCCGAGCGCGCCCTGCCCGGCCTGGTCGACGCACTGTGCGTGGCCGGGATCCTCGAACGCTCGGTCGGTGACGTGCGTGCACGGATGGACGTGCGCCCCTACGCCGACGAGGACCGGGACTTCTGGGTGGTCAGCGACCTGACCCCAGGCCTCGACGGCCGGGGGAGCCGGGTCGGGCCCGACCACGTGCTCGGGATCAGCTCGGCCTCCACGTCGCTGGCCCAGCTCACCGTTCGCGAGCCGGTGCAGCGCGCCTTGGACCTCGGCACCGGCTGTGGGGTGCAGGCGCTGCACCTCGCAGACCACGCGGCCGAGATCGTGGCGACCGACGTGAACGACCGGGCGCTCTGGATGACCCGGCTCAACCTCGAGCTCAACGGCGTCACCGACAAGGTGGCCACCGACGTCCGCAACGGCAGCCTCTACGACCCCGTCCGTGACGACCAGTTCGACCTGATCGTGACGAACCCTCCGTTCGTGATCTCCCCGGCGACCGGCGAGCGGCTGGTCTACCGCGACTCAGGGCTCCCCGGGGACGAGGTCGTCCGCCGGGTCGTCTCCGGCGCCTCGGACCACCTGCGTCCCGGCGGTTGGTGCCAGGTGCTCGCGAACTGGGTGCACGCCGAGGGGCAGCCCTGGGACCAGCGGCTGGTCGGCTGGCTCGAGGGCAGCGGGTGCGACGCGTGGGTGGTGCAGCGGGAGGTCGCCGACCTGGCGCAGTACGTCGAGCTGTGGCTCAAGGACGCCGGCCTCCATGGCGCCCCGGACTACACCCAGCGCTACGACACCTGGCTGTCGTGGTTCGTGGAGCAGCGCATCGAGGCGGTCGGGTTCGGCTGGCTGAACCTGCGCAAGGTCGGCCGCAGCGAGCCGGTGCTCCGGTTCGAGGACTGGCCCTACGAGGTGGAGCAGCCGCTCGGAGGCGAGGTCGTGAGCTGGGGCCGTCGTACCGACGCGTTGGCGGGGCTCGACGACGACACGTTGCTCGCCTCGCGCCTGATGACGCGGGTCGACGTACGCCAGGAGACCTTCGGGGCACCCGGCGCCGAGGACCCGGAACAGATCGTGATCCGCCAGCAGCGGGGCCTGCGGCGGGCGCGGCAGGTGGACACCGTCGAGGCGGGACTGGTCGGCGCCTGCGACGGGGACCTGGCCGTCGGGCAGATCCTGGACGCCCTCGGCACCCTGCTCGGCACCGATCCCGCCGAGATCCGTGACAGCTACCTGCCGACGGTCCGTGAGATGGTCTCGGACGGGTTCCTGGAAACACCCTTGCTCTGAGGCGTTACCGTGTAGCGCTAGTCCCACTCATCCGTAGGAGCACTGAACGCACGTGGCATCGAAGAACGCAAGCGCCGAGAACGGCGCCGGTCACAAGCTCGTGATCGTGGAGTCGCCGGCCAAGGCGCGCACGATCGCGGGCTACCTCGGTCGGGGGTACGTGGTCGAGTCTTCGATCGGTCACATCCGTGACCTGCCGCAGAGCGCCAGCGACATCCCGGCCGCCGTCAAGGGTGAGTCGTGGGCGCGGCTCGGGGTGAACATCGACGACGAGTTCAAGCCCGTCTACGTGGTGTCCTCGGACAAGAAGTCGCACATCACCAAGCTGAAGAAGCTGCTGAAGGACGCCTCCGAGCTCTACCTCGCCACGGATGAGGACCGCGAGGGGGAGGCCATCGCGTGGCACCTGCTCGACGAGCTGAAGCCCAAGGTGCCGGTACGCCGCATGGTGTTCCACGAGATCACACCGCAGGCGATCGGCGAGGCTGTCGAGAACCCGCGCGACATCGACATGGACCTGGTCAACGCGCAGGAGACCCGGCGGATTCTGGATCGGCTCTACGGCTACGAGGTCTCCCCGGTGCTGTGGAAGAAGGTCATGTCCGGCCTCTCCGCCGGCCGGGTGCAGTCCGTGGCAACCCGCCTGGTGGTGGCGCGGGAGCGGGAGCGGATGGCGTTCCGCGCCGCGTCGTACTGGGACCTCGAGGGCACCTTCGACGCAGGCGCCAAGCACGACGAGCGGATGTTCCCCGCCAAGCTGCACTCCGTCGACGGCTCGCGGGTCGCCCGCGGCTCCGACTTCACCGCCCAGGGCGAGCTCAAGCCGGGGTCGTCGGTCGTCCACCTCGACCGCGCCCGCGCGGAGGCGCTCGCCAACGGCCTGGCCGAGGCGACGTTCGAGATCCGGTCGGTCGAGTCCAAGCCCTACAAGCGGTCGCCGTACGCGCCGTTCCGCACCACGACGCTGCAGCAGGAGGCCTCCCGCAAGCTCGGGTACGGCGCCTCGCGCACCATGTCGATCGCACAGCGGTTGTACGAGAACGGCTTCATCACCTACATGCGTACTGACTCGATCACGCTGTCGGAGTCGGCGATCGCCGCAGCCCGTGAGCAGGTTCGGGAGCTCTACGGCTCGGAGTACCTGCCCGACCAGCCGCGCACCTACCAGTCGAAGGTGAAGAACGCGCAGGAGGCGCACGAAGCGATCCGGCCCGCCGGCGAGAACTTCCGCACCCCCGCGGAGACCGGCCTGTCCGGGGACGAGTTCCGGCTCTACGAGCTGATCTGGATGCGCACCGTGGCCTCGCAGATGAAGGACGCGCAGGGCCACACCGTGAGCATCCGGCTCGGTGGCGGCGCCTCCACCGGTGAGGACGTCGTCTTCTCGGCGTCCGGACGAGTGATCACGTTCTTCGGCTTCATGAAGGCCTACGTCGAGGGCTCCGACGACGAGGGCGCCGAGGCCGACGACCGCGAGACCCGCCTTCCCGCGGTGAGCGAGGGCGACGCAGTCAGCGCCGCGTCCGTGAAGCCGTCGGGCCACGAGACCAAGCCCCCGGCGAGGTACACCGAGGCCACGTTGATCCGCGAGCTCGAGGAGCGCGAGATCGGTCGCCCGTCGACGTACGCCTCGATCCTGGGCACGATCCTCAACCGCGGCTACGTCTACAAGAAGGGCACCGCGCTGGTGCCGGCCTGGTTGGCGTTCTCGGTGATCCGGCTGCTGGAGGAGCACTTCACCCGGCTGGTCTCCTACGAGTTCACCGCCAGCATGGAGGACGCGCTCGACGAGATCGCGCAGGGTCGCCGCGAGCGCAACACCGAGCTCGCCGCGTTCTACTTCGGCGGCGGCGACGTCGAGGGGCTCAAGCGCCTGGTCACCGAGCTCGGCGAGATCGACGCGCGCGAGCTGGCCACCTTCCCGGTCGGCGACGGCATCGACCTGCGCGTGGGCCGCTACGGCCCGTACGTCGAGGACGCCGAGGGCAAGCGCGGCAACGTGCCCGACGACCTGCCGCCGGACGAGCTGACCCTGGAGAAGGCCAAGGAGCTGCTGGCCAACCCGGCCGGAGCCGAGCAGGAGCTCGGTGCCGACCCGGAGACAGGCAACATGATCGTGGCGAAGAACGGCCGCTTCGGCCCCTACGTCACCGAGGTGCTGCCCGAGGACGCCCCGAAGAGCAAGAAGCCGCGGACCTCGTCGCTGTTCAAGTCGATGTCGCTCGACACGATCGACCTCGAGGCGGCCCTGAAGCTGCTCACGCTTCCGCGTGTGGTCGGCACCGACCCTGAGACCAGCGAAGAGATCACGGCGCAGAACGGTCGCTACGGGCCGTACCTCAAGAAGGGCACGGACTCCCGCTCGATCGATGATGAGGAGAAGCTGCTCACGATCACGCTCGAGGAGGCGCTTGCGATCTACGCGCAGCCCAAGCAGCGTGGACGTGCCGCGGCGTCGCCGGGCCGCGAGATCGGCGACGACCCCGCGACCGGCAACAAGATCACCGTCAAGAGCGGCCGCTTCGGGCCCTACGTCACCGACGGCGAGTACAACGCCACCCTGCGGACGGGCGACGACGAGGCGACCGTGACGCTGGAGCGTGCCGCGGAGCTGCTCGCGGAGAAGCGGGCCAAGGGGCCGGCCCCGAAGAAGAAGACCGCGAAGAAGACCGCGAAGAAGACGGCCAAGAAGACCACGAAGAAGGCCCAGGCGAAGAAGGCAGGCGCCAAGAAGTCGTGACCCTGCAGGGGTCTCGTAGGGTAAGCCTGTGAGTGAGCCTGTCCACCCGGAGCCGTCCGTCGACGAGCTCCGGCACGCGCCCACGCACTCACTCCTCGCGGTGCTGCGGATCCGCGACTTCCGGCTGCTCTGGATCGGCCTCGGCCTGTCCAGCCTCGGTGACTGGATAGGCCTGCTCGCACTCACCGCGATGGCCAACCAGCTGGCCGGTGACTCCTACGCGCTGAAGAACTTCGCCATCGCCGGCGTGCTGTTCCTCCGGGTGCTTCCCGCCCTGATCATGGGTCCGATCGCCGGCTGGATCGCAGACCGGTTGCCGCGCCGGGCCACCCTGATCTGGGGCGACTACATCCGCGGCGCGATCTTCCTGACCATCCCGATCGTGGGCACGCTGTGGTGGGTCTTCGTGGCCACCGTGCTGATCGAGGCGGTCAGCCTGGTGTGGCTGCCGGCCAAGGACGCCACCGTTCCGAACCTTGTGCCGCGGCACCGCCTGGAGGCCGCGAACCAGGTGAGCCTCGCGACGACGTACGGCTCGGCGCTGCCGGCCGCCGCGATCTTCACCGGGCTGACGCTGGTCAACAAGCTCTACGGCAACGTGTTCGAGTGGTTCCCCGGCCCGATCGACGTCGCGCTCTACTTCAACGCGTTCTCGTTCGTGATCTCCGGGCTGGTCATCGCCAGCCTGCGCCACATTCCACCGGGCCCCGCAGCGACCGGCAGCGAGGTCGAGGGGCACGCGATCAAGGTGGTCGTCGACGGGTGGAAGTACGTCGGCGGGACCCCTGTGGTGCGTGGCCTGGTGGTCGGCATCATCGGCGCGTTCGCGGCCGGCGGCGTGGTGATCGGGCTCGCTCGCACGTTCGTCTCCGACCTCGGTGGCGGTGAGCCGGCCTACGGTGTGCTCTTCGGGGCCGTCTTCCTTGGTCTGGGACTCGGGATGTGGCGCGGCCCCCGACTGCTGCAGGGGCTCTCGCGACGCCGTCTGTTCGGACTGGCCCTGACGGGCACCGGGATCATGCTGTTCCCGGTGGCCCTGGTGCCTCACCTCGAGATCGTCACCGGGCTGACCGTGCTCCTCGGCTTCCTCGCCGGCGTCGCGTGGATCACCGGCAACACCATGCTCGGCCTCGAGGTCCCCGACAACGTCCGCGGTCGCACCTTCGCCTTCGTGGGCTCGATGATCCGGCTCTCTCTGTCCCTGGTCCTCGCCACCGCACCGCTGGTCGCGGGACTCATCGGCACCCGGCCGGTGGGCCCGGAGGGCGACCCCTGGTTCACCTACAGCGGTGCCGCCTTCACGTTCCTCATCGCAGCCGTGCTGATGACCGCTGTCGGTGTCGCCTCCTACCGTCAGATGGACGACCGAAAAGGAATCTCCCTGGTGAACGACCTCCGCGCCGCCTTCTCCGGCCTGACCGGTGTGTACTCCGCGACCGGCGTCTTCGTCGCGCTCGAGGGCGGCGAAGGGGCCGGCAAGTCCACCCAGGCAGACCGCCTCGCCTCCTGGCTGCGTGAGGAGGGGTACGACGTCCTGCTGACCCACGAGCCCGGCGACACCGAGGTGGGCCAGAAGCTGCGCAGGATCGTGCTCGACCCGGCGACCGGCGCGATCTCGGACCGCACCGAGGCGTTGCTCTACGCCGCGGACAAGGCCGAGCACGTGGAGCGGGTGGTGGTCCCCGCCCTTGCCCGTGGCGCCGTCGTGATCACCGACCGCTACGTCGACTCGACCCTGGCCTACCAGGGCGCGGGCCGCGACCTCGCCGACCGGGAGGTGGAGAAGATCGCGCGCTGGGCCACCGCCGACCTGCGACCGCACCTGACCGTGCTGCTCGACCTGCCTCCGCAGACCGGGCTGACCCGGTTCGAGGAGCGGGACCGGATCGAGGGGGAGTCGGTCGAGTTCCACGAGCGGGTCCGCCAGGCGTTCCTGCGTCTGGCCTCGGCCCAGCCGGAGCACTACCTCGTCGTGGACGCCGCGCAGCCGGTCGAGGAGATCGCCGCCAAGGTGCGCGAGCGCATCCAGCCGCTGCTCGAGCAGGCCAAGCGCCACGCCAACGGTCCATCCGGCTCGGCTGATGCCGACGAGAAGGCGAGGATCGACCCGTGATGGACGCCCCCGCCACCCACCACACCGTCTGGGACACGCTGGTCGGGCAGTCCGCTGCGGTCGAGACCCTGAAGCGGGCGGTCGCCGGGCACGGGATGACCCACGCCTGGCTGTTCACCGGTCCGCCCGGCTCCGGCCGCTCGAACGCCGCGATGGCCTTCGCCGCCGCGCTCCAGTGCGAGCACGGTGGCTGCGGCAGCTGCCTGGCCTGCACCACCGCGCTCGCGGGTTCGCACGCCGACGTCAGCGTGACCCGCAGCGAGACCAGCACCCTGTACATCGACGACATGCGCCAGCTGGTGCACCGGTCCGGGCTGTCGCCCGCGTCAGGTCGCTGGCAGATCATGGTGATCGAGGACGCCGACCGGCTCGGCGACCGCACCGGGAACACGCTGCTGAAGGCGATCGAGGAGCCCACGCCGAAGACGGTGTGGCTGCTGTGCGCACCGACGGTGGAGGACGTGCTCCCGACGATCCGTTCGCGCGCCCGCAACGTCTCGCTCGCCACGCCGTCGGCCGCGGAGGTCGCGGACTTCCTGATCCGGCGCAACGGGGTGCCCGAGGGCGTCGCCGCCTTCGCCGCGCGGGCCAGCCAGGGCCACATCGGCCGCGCCAAGGCG
>JBFIWG010000155.1:0-7440 GCA_041606495.1 Nocardioidaceae bacterium | reverse complement strand
GTTGTCCACCAGGTTGCCGACGACCGTCGTCAGGTCCCGCGACAAGGCGTCGTCGAGGCGGCCCACGCCGGACTGCGGCATCAACCGCAGGGCCACGTCTCGCTCGGAGGCCAGGCTGCCCTTGGCGATGAGCAGCGCCGCGACGGTGGGATCGGCTACGCGTGACGTGACCTGCTCGTACAACGAGGAACGGGAGTGGCTCACCCCGTCCACGAATCGCACCACCTCGTCGTACTCCTCGAGCTGCAGCAGCCCCGAGATCGTGTGCAGCTGGTTGGCAAACTCGTGGGTCTGTGCGCGCAGCGTCTCCGATGTCGCCCGGGTTGTGCCCAGCTCCTGCTCCAGCGACGACAGCTCGGTGCGGTCACGCAGGGTGGTCACCGAGCCGATCACCCGGCCACGCGACTGCATCGGCATCCGGTTCAGCGCGAGCACCCGCTCGGCAACGAGGAGGAGCCGGTCGGGTCGGTCGCCGCGCGTGAGAGCTTCGCGCAGCTGCGGGTCCACGCCGAGATCGATCAGCCGCTTCCCGACGCAGTCCTCGGGCAGCCCGAGCAGGAAGGTGGCGCTGTCGTTGACCAGGGTCACCCGCTCATCGAGGTCGACGGCGATCACGCCCTCCTTCAGGCCGTGCAGCATCGCCTCCCGCTGCTCGACGAGCCCGGTGATCTCCGCCGGCTCCATCCCCAGCGTCTGCCGCTTGACCCGCCGCGAGAGCAGCAGGGAGCCGGTCAGACCGAGCAGGCTGGCCACCCCCAGGTAGGTCAGCAGGTTCGGTGTGGCCTGCACGAGAAGCTCGAGCGTCGACGGGTACTCACGCTCGATTACCGCCGCGCCGATGACGGCGCCGGTGGCCTCGTCCTGCACCGGCGCGTGCGCTGTGACGGCTCGCGTCTCTCCGCGCTCGACCACGCCGGTCCAGCTGGCACCGGCCAGGACCGGGCTTTCGCCGAGCGGCATCGGACCGCCGACCAGGTCCGGGTCGGAGGAGGCGACGACCTCGCGGTCCAGTCGGACCAGCGCCACGTCCGAGGCGCCGGACTGGGTGCGCACCGCCTCGGCGACCGCGGCCAGGGAGCCACTGCCGCCCGGCTCGGCGCCGGGCAACGAGGCGCGGACGGTCGGCATCGCCGCCAGGTTCTCCGCAGCGAGAAGCGCACGCCTTCCCTCGGTACGACGGAACGCGTCCGCGGTCTGCGCGATCGAGATGATGGCAACCATCACCAGCACCGCAAGGATGATCAGGAGCTGGAGCCCGAGGTACTGGCGGGCCAGCGTCATGCGTGGTCTGCGCACCGGCCCTCCCTTCCGTGACGGGCTTCGCCGGAACAGGATGGCACCTGACCGACCGATCCGGAACGCTCACGACGTGACCACAAAGACCACAACGTCCACTGCGGTCGCAACGGTGACGGCCGTCACAGGCTCACTCAGTCTTGGCTGTGACCGGCCCCACATCACGAATCCGAGGTTCTCATGCGCCGTCTCAAAGCACTCCCGATCGCCGCTATGGCGGCGGGTCTCGTCCTCGCCACCGCCGGCTGCGGTGTCACCGAAAGCAGCGGCTCCGAGGCCGCTCAGGAAGGCCCCGTCGCCGACCTGAGGATCATGGTGCCCAACTCGCCGGGTGGCGGCTACGACACCACGGCCCGCACCGCGGCCAAGGTCATGGAGGACGCCGACATCGCCGACGGCATCGAGGTGTTCAACCTCGAAGGCGCAGGTGGAACGGTCGGCCTGGCCCGCACCGTCAACGAGGCAGGCAACGGCGACCTCGCCATGCTGATGGGTCTCGGCGTCGTCGGCGCCAGCTACACCAACGACACGGACGCATCGCTCAACGAGACCACCCCGCTGGCCAAGCTCATCGAGGAGCCGGGCGCCGTGATGGTCTCCAAGGACTCGCCGTTCACCTCCATCGAGGACCTGGTGGCCGCCTGGAAGAAGGACCCGGGCGCGCTCACCGTCGGCGGTGGCTCCTCGCCCGGCGGCCCGGACCACCTGCTCCCGATGCAGCTCGCCCAGACCGTCGGCATCGACCCCAAGGACGTCAACTACGTCTCCTACGACGGCGGCGGCGACCTGCTCCCGGCGATCCTCGGCGGCAAGCTCGACTTCGCCACCTCCGGTGCCGGCGAGTTCCTCGACCAGATCGAGAGCGGGGAGCTGCGGGTGCTCGCGACCAGCGGAGAGGAGCGTCAGGAGAGCGTTGACGCGCCGACCCTTACGGAGTCCGGGATCGACCTGGTGTTCACGAACTGGCGCGGTCTCGTCGCCCCACCGGAGATCTCCGACGAGAAGCGCGACCGACTGATCAGCGCCCTCGAGGAGATGCACGACAGCGAAGGCTGGGCCGAGGCGCTCAAGACCAACGGCTGGACCGACGCGTTCATCACCGGCGACGAATTCGGCACCTTCATGAAGGAGCAGGACAAGCGCGTCGTCGACGTGCTGACCGCTTTGGGGTTGGCGTGACGTCGCTGGCCCACCGGCTCACCGGCCGCTCCGAGCTGGGCCTCGCGGCCTTGCTCGGGGCGGCAGGTCTGGTCGTCCTCTGGGACGCGCTGGGCCTCGAGGCGCCGTACTCACAGTCGGACACCGTCGGCCCCCGAACGCTCCCCTACGCGGTGGCGGCCCTCCTCCTCGTGTGCGCGGTCTGGCTGACCCTGGACGTGGTGCGTGGCGGACGCGGTGAGGCCGAGGGCGGCGAGGACGTCGACCTGACCCACCCCACCGAGTGGCGCGTCGTGCTGCCGCTCGCGGCGGTGTTCCTGGGCAACGTCCTCCTCATCGACCGGCTCGGCTGGGTGATCTCCGGCGCGTTCCTGTTCTGGGGCAGCGCCTGGGCTCTGGGCAGTCGCAGCTACCTGCGCGACGCGATCGTCTCGGTCGTGCTGTCCCTGCTCACCTTCTACGGCTTCTACGTCGGCCTCGGCATCTACCTGCCGGCCGGCCTGCTGGAAGGGGCGCTCTGACATGGATGTCTGGGCCTCACTGCTGGAGGGGTTCGCCAACGCGGCGACCCCGGAGAACCTCCTCTACGCACTGGTCGGCGTGATCCTGGGTACGGCAGTCGGCGTGCTGCCCGGGCTCGGCCCGGCCATGACCGTGGCGCTGCTGCTCCCGGTCACCTACGCCCTCGAGCCGACCAGCGCCTTCATCATGTTCGCCGGCATCTACTACGGCGGCATGTACGGCGGCTCGACCACCTCGATCCTGCTCAACACACCAGGGGAGTCCTCGTCGGTGGTGACGGCGATCGAGGGCAACAAGATGGCCAAGTCGGGCCGTGCCTCGCAGGCTTTGGCCACCGCCGCGATCGGATCCTTCGTCGCGGGCACGATCGGCAGCATCCTGCTTGTGCTCTGCGCCCCCATCGTGGTCGAGTTCGCGATCAGCCTCGGCTCGCCGAGCTACTTCGCGATCATGGTGCTCGCCCTGATCGCCGTCACCGCAGTGCTCGGCTCCTCCCGGGTGCGAGGCTTCTCCGCGCTCGGTCTCGGGCTCGCCGTCGGCCTGGTCGGGATGGACCCGGTGTCGGGACAGTCCCGCCTCACCTTCGGTGAGCCCCTGCTCGCCGACGGCCTCGACGTGGTGGTGGTCGCCGTCGCGATCTTCGCGGTGGGCGAGGCTCTGTGGGTCGCGGCCCACCTCCGTCGTACCGCCGCTCACGTGATCCCTGTGGGACGTCCCTGGATGGGGCGCGAGGACTGGGGTCGTTCCTGGAAGCCGTGGCTGCGCGGTACGGCGTACGGCTTCCCGTTCGGCGCGCTGCCCGCCGGCGGCGCGGAGATCCCGACCTTCCTGTCCTACGTGACCGAGAAGCGGCTGTCGAAGAAGCCCGAGGAGTTCGGGCACGGCGCGATCGAGGGCGTCGCCGGGCCCGAGGCGGCCAACAACGCCTCGGCCGCGGGGACCCTGGTGCCGATGCTCTCCCTGGGTTTGCCGACCAACGCCACGGCGGCGGTCATGCTGGCCGCGCTGGTGCAGTACGGCATCCAGCCCGGTCCGCTGCTGTTCGACCGGGAGCCGCAGCTGGTCTGGGCCCTGATCGCCAGCCTCTTCATCGGCAACACCCTGCTGCTGCTGATCAACCTGCCCCTTGCTCCAGCCTGGGCCAAGCTGCTGCAGGTCCCCCGGCCCTACCTCTACGCCGGCATCCTGTTCTTCGCCACGCTGGGCGCCTACTCGGTGAACCTCCAGTCGTTCGACCTCGCGGTGCTGCTGGTGCTCGGCGCCCTCGGGTTCGCGATGCGGCGCTACGGGCTGCCGGTGCTCCCGCTGGTGATCGGCCTGATCCTCGGGCCCCGGATAGAGCAGCAGCTGCGCAAGTCTCTGCAGCTGAGCAGCGGCGAGTGGTCGGGCCTGTGGTCCGAGCCGGTGGCCATCGGGGTGTACGTCGTGATCGGGCTCATCCTGGCCTGGCCGCTGCTGGCGCGCCTGCTGCGCCGCAGCCGGGCAGTTCCCGTCACCGCATCAGACGACACACCCACCGAGGCCGAGCAGGAGCTCGTGGACAGGAGGAACCGATGACCGTCGTAGTCGGCTACGTGCCCAACCCCGAGGGTGAGGCCGCCGTCACCCATGCCGTGCGCGAGGCGCGGGCACGCCGCACGAAGCTGGTCCTGGTGAACACGTCACGAGGTGACGCCCTCGTGGACCCGCGCTACGCGTTCGAAGACCAGCTGGCCGCCATCGAGCGCCGCCTGGTCGAGGAGGGCGTCGAGCACACCAGCGTGCACGCCATCACCGGCACGGAGCCCGCCCTGGCGATCCTGGAGGCCGCGGACACCCACGGGGCAGAGCTCATCGTGCTCGGGGTGCGACGCCGCTCGCCGGTCGGGAAGCTGATCATGGGCAGTACGGCGCAGCGGGTGCTGCTCGAGGCGACCGTGCCTGTGCTCGCTGTGAAGGCGCCGCGGCAGTGACACCCAGGACGAGGGTCGTGTTCTTCGCGCACGCGGCCCTCGTCCAGGCGATCACCTTCGTGCTTCGGCCCACGACGACGTACCGCGCGATCGAGCTCGACGTGCCGGTCGCCTGGCTGGGCGCGCTGGGCGCGACCTTCGCCGTCGCGCCGCTCCTGCTGGCCATTCCGGCCGGCCAGGGCGCCGACCGCTTCGGTGAACGTCGCGTGATGGTCGGCGGGGCGCTTCTTCTCGTCGTTGCCGCGGCAGGCCTCCTGCTGGTCGCAGACAACGTGACCGGGCTGGTGATCGCCTCACTGGTGCTCGGTCTGGGACATCTGTGCTCGGTCATCGGCCAGCAGGCCATGGTCGCCAACGCATCGCCTGTGGCCGGCTACGACTCCGCGTTCGGCCGGTACACCTTCGCCACGTCGCTGGGGCAAGCCGTCGGACCGGGGCTGATCGTGGCTTTCGGAGGTACGTCGATCATTCCGGCCACGCAGCCGATCTTCCTGTGGTCCTCGCTGCTCACGGTCCTGCTCCTGGGGCTCACCCTCGCCCTCCCGCGAGGTCACCGAACCGACCTCGACGCGGCCCACGGTGCCGGCGGTGTCCGGGCCCTGTTCCGCAGGCCAGGCATGATCAGGGCGTTGATCGTCAGCAGCCTGGTGCTCGCCGCGGTGGACATCCTGGTGGTCTACCTGCCAGCACTGGGGGCAGAGCGTGGCATCGCCGCGGGTGTCGTCGGCGGACTGCTCGCAGCCCGAGCCGTCGCCTCGATGGTGTCGCGCTTCTACCTCGGTCCCCTGGTCGGTCTCCTCGGTCGGCGGACCCTGCTGCTCTCGAGCATCATCCTGTCGGCCGGCTGCATCGCCGCTCTGGCTGCGCCGGTGCCGACGACCATGCTCGGGCTGCTGGTCGCGCTGGCCGGTTTCGGTCTCGGCACCGGCCAGCCGCTGACCATGGCGTCGCTGGCAGAGGCCGCGCCCCTCGGCCTTCGTGGTCGGGCCATGTCGCTCCGGCTCACCGGCAACCGGCTGGGACAGGTCGTCGTACCCACGGGCGCGGGCCTCATCGCGGCCGGAGCCGGGACCGGCGGTGTCCTGCTGGTCACCTCACTGTGGCTGCTGGCCGCCGGGGCGGCCGCGCGGGACCTCCACTAAAGCTGAGCCGGCAGAGCCCCCGGCTCAACCCGGCAGAACCCGCGGCTCAACGGTGCAGAACCCGCGGCTCAACGGAAGGTGCGGCGGCCGGGCTCACCCAGCACACCGAGCACGCCCTTGTCCCTCTTGCCGACGACGACCTCGATCGCTCCTGCGTCGACCGCCTTGACGCGCACGGGCGGAACCGCGTTGATCTTCTTCTTCTCACCGAGCACCAGCTCGCCGGTGAAGACGACCTTGCCGTCCCCGTCACGGACCACGACCTTGGAGTCGGCGTGCGCGGCCACCAGGGTCATGGACAGCGGGTCACCGACCTGCCCCTGTCCGGCCGCGGACGGGTAGACGCTCTCCACACCGGCCGAGCCGTTGAGGACCGGCGCGGGGTTCTGGATGATCTCGCCGGGCTCGCCGGCGAAGAGCCGCACCACGCCCCACACCAGGACCAGGCTGACCACGACGCCGGCCAGCAGGCCCCAGTTCGGGCCACCCATGGTCGAGCGCATGCTGCCGGTCATCCCGGTGGCGAGCTCCGCCTCGAACACACGGCGGGCGTTGATCGGGGCCGTGGCGTAACGCTCCTCGAACTTCTCCAGCAGCGGGTCGATGTCCTTGCCGAGCACCCGGGCCAGCGTGCGCAGGTGCCCTCGGGCGTAGAAGTCGCCGCCACACGGCGCGAAGTCGTCGACCTCGATCGACTCGATCACGTGCGGGCGGATCCTGGTCCGGTCGGCAAGCTCGTCCACCGACAGTCCGAGCCGGGTGCGGGCCGCGGCGAGCTCCGGGCCAATGATCGGGTCGTAGGCCGGCTCGGTGACGAAGTCGTCGATGACCAGCGGCGCGACGGGCTCGCCCGGCACCGAGATCGGTCGGACTCGTGCTGCTCCGGCCGGCTCGAACACCAGGTCGACGCTGCCTGGCCGGCGCAGCTCGCGCGACTCCGGCAAGGACGTGAACTCACGCTCGTCCTGGGCGGGGTCGCTGAGCGCGGTGTTGCCCAGGGTCATCGGGATGTCCCGGGTGACCTCGGCCCGCGCACCGCCACGGGTCTCCCTCAGCGGCACGGCGAGACCGGGAGCGGCGAGCGGGGTGCCGTCGGGGTGCGCGAGCGCTGCGGCCGGAGCGGCCGGTACGTCGGAGCCGCCGCCGTCCACGTCGTGGCTGCGCCCCTTCGCGACGCGGGAGACGATCGTCCCGATCCCGCCGAGCATGCTGCGCCGGACCGGGGCCGGTGCGGGGTCGCTGTCGTTCGGCTCGCCGTGATCGGCGGTGACCGCGGCCGGCTCGGCGTCGCTCAGGTCATGGCTCTCGAGCGGCTCGTCGGCCCCGGTCTCGAGGTCGCCGGCCGGCTGCGTCTGCTCGTCCGGTGTTTC
>JBFIWG010000154.1:0-7468 GCA_041606495.1 Nocardioidaceae bacterium | reverse complement strand
GAGGGCCTCTGCCTCTGACGCGTTCGCGTGACCAGGGGCCCGCGATCAGGCGCTGGCCGCGGTGCTGCCGCTCTGGTCCTCGACCAGCCCCATCAGCGCATCCAGCTCGTCGTGGACGTCGGCCAGGATGCGCTCCGGGTCCGGGATCGTGCCCGCGTCGGTCTTGAAGCCCACACGCACCGTGCCGGCGTAGGTGAAGATGCAGGTGCCGAGGGTCTGGCTCCCTGAGCCCGGGACCCAGCCAAGTAGCCCGTTGATCCGCGTCCCCGCGAGATAGCGGTGGTCCCGGGGGCCTGGGACGTTGGTGGTCACGCCCACGGCCTTGCCCGCGAAGAACCTGACGAGAATCCGGCTGAGCCGGCGGCCGGTGAGACCGATGGCGTGGATCATGCCGAAGGTCATGATGGCCTCGGGAGAGCCCTTGATCCGGTCCATCCGCCGCTTGGTCTCCTCGAGACGGGCACGAGGTGTCGACTGGCCGGACGGCAACGGGAGCAGCACGAGCGCGAAGCGGTTCCCGAGCAGCAGAGGAAGCGGCTGGCCGGGCGGGCGGAGGTTCACCGGGATCATGGTCGGAATGTCAACGGCGTGCCCGTCGTGCTCGAGCTGGTAGCGGTGGAGCGAGCCGGCCAACGCCGTCACGAGCACGTCGTTGATCGTCGTTCCGGTTGCCTTGGCGAAGGACCGGACCTGCTCGAAAGAGATGGGACCGGACCACACCACCTTCTTGACCGCTCCCGCCCGACCGGAAACGGCCGTATCGGGGTTGCGGGTCAGGAGCAGCTTGCGCATGATCCGTCGGCCTTGGCCAACGACCGCCAGGGTCGTCAGGATCCGCGACGCACGCAGCCGGTTTCGCAGAGCCCGCGGGGCGCCGCGAAGGATCTGGATGAGCTCGTTCAGCCACGCCGACAGGGTTCGTTCCGGGTCCGTCGAGGCACCGGCAGGATCGGCATCCGGGGTGGCGTCGGTGAGGGACAGCAACACCTCGGTCAGCGCGATGCCGTCCGCGAGCGCGTGGTGCAGCCGCACGAAGATGGCGGAGCCCTCCGCCATACCTTCGACGAGGTGCATCTCCCACAACGGACGGTCGCGGGGAAGCGGCGTACTCAGGAAGCTGGCGACGTACTCCTGAAGTGCCGAGTCGTCACCCGGGGCCGGCAGCTCGACCTCACGGATGTGGTTGCT
Source organism: Nocardioidaceae bacterium (assembly GCA_041606495.1). Classification (GTDB taxonomy): domain Bacteria; phylum Actinomycetota; class Actinomycetes; order Propionibacteriales; family Nocardioidaceae; genus Nocardioides_C. Next base: position 6,280 of record JBFIWG010000154.1, on the reverse strand, counting down.
GAGCCGGAAGTCCGGCGCCTCTCGCCACCTTGGAAGCCCACCGCGATGCCGCGGGCCCACGGGCACCCGTCCGAACACGGGATAGCGGTCGAGGATCCGGCGGCGTACGACGTCCTCGAAACGTTCCCGGTCGACCGGTCCGTCGAGCAGGACCAGGCACTCGATCACCATGAGGTTCTCGACGCGGTCCATGTTCAGCCAGATGGCGTCCACGGGGCTGACGGGGTGCAGTATCACGAGTCGACTCTTTCACGTCTAAGCCGACAAGGCAGCCCTATCGACCCTCGAGGGCTCTCGCTCGGCTAGAAGATCGACCATCCGGTGCGGGTCGTGAACAGGTCCAGCGCGGCGACTCCTGCGGTCGAGTTGCCCGAGGGGCCCAGCGCCGGGCTCCACACGCAGATGGTGCAGCGGTTCGGAATAACAGCGAGGATCCCGCCACCGACGCCGCTCTTGCCCGGTACGCCGACCCGGTAGGCGAACTCCCCGGCCGCGTCGTAGGTGCCACAGGTGAGCATCACTGCGTTGATGCGCTTGGTCTGGCTCAACGAGAGCATTCGCGCACCGTCGGACCGGACACCGTGCCGGGCCAGCAGACCGGCCGCCAGCGCGACCTCTCGGCAGGTCATCGAGAGGGAGCACTGCCAGAAGTACTGCTCCAGTACCTCCTCGACCGGGGACTCGAGGTTGCCGTAGCTGGCGAGCAGATGGGCCATTGCCGAGATCCGATGTCCCTTCTCGCTCTCCGACCGGGCGACCTCCGGGTCACCCTCGATCTTCGGGTTGCCGCTCTCGGCGCGCACCAGCTCGCGCATCGCGGAGGCAGCATCACCGGTCACCTGGTGGAGCCGGTCGGTGACCACGAGGGCACCGGCGTTGATGAACGGGTTGCGGGGCTTGCCGAACTCCTGGTCCAGCTGCAGCAGCGAGTTGAACGGGTTGCCTGACGGCTCGCGGGAGACCCGCCGCCAGATCTGGTCGCTGTCGTGGGCCATCACGAGGGCGAGACTGAACACCTTCGAGATGCTTTGCACCGAGAACGCGACGTCGGCGTCCCCCGTGGAGTGGATCTCGCCGTCGTTCATGGCGACGACCATCCCGAACTGTTGCGGATCGACCGACGCGAGACCAGGAATGTAGTCGGCCACCATTCCCCTGCCGACCTCGGGCGCGACCTCTGCCCTGATCTCCTCCAGCACGTCGTCGAGGTTCATGGCGCCGATTGTGCACGGCTGTCACTGCTCGCGCAGTTGTGCCCCGGATCTCCAAGGGCCACGGCCTCCCGTGGTCGGCATCTCCGACGTTGGCAGATTCGCTTCCGAGGCCGCAGCCTCAGTGCTGCTTCCCGGGCGGCACGATCGGAGTCTTGTTCTTCGACTCTGCCTTCAGGTGCTTCTCGGCTCGCTTCTCCTTGAGAGACTTGCCTGCCTTCTTGGACATGTGTTGCCGAGGCGATTTGTCGGCCATGGGTACTCCTTGACAGGAAGCCTGAGTGGCTCCATGGAGCGAGCGTACGCCCGATCGCGACGGATCCGGCGCGGAACCGGCATCGGGATCTAGAGTCGTCGCTGTGACCGAGCTCCCTGTCCTCGAACCCGAACAGCAGCGAATCCTCGGCAGTCTGTTGGAGAAGCAGGTGACAGTGCCGGCGTCATACCCGCTGACAGCCAACGCGCTACGGGCCGCCTGCAACCAGGCGAGCAGCCGAGACCCCGTCGTCGACTTCGATCAGCAGACGGTCGAGCGGGTCGCCAAGACGCTCAAGGACTGCGGTCTTCTCCGCATCGTGTGGTCCGACACGGGGCGGCGGACGTTGAAGTATCACCAGGTCCTCGATGAGCGGCTCGGCCTAGAGCCAGACGAGCGGGCGATCCTCACCGTGTTGCTGCTTCGCGGCGCGCAGGCGCCGGGCGAGCTGCGCACCCGCACGGAGCGGTTGCACTCGTTCTCCGACCGGGGCGAGGTCGAGGACTGTCTGCGGCGAATGGCGGCGCGGCCACAGCCGCTGGTCCGCCAGCTAGACCTGCGACCCGGGCAGCAGGACCGGCGCTGGGTCCACCTTCTCGGCCCCGCCCCCGAGCACACCAAGCCTGCGGCAGCCGCGAGCGCCGACCGGGCGGTGATCGCCGAGCGCGCCGACAGACGCGACGCGCGGATGCGGTCGTCGTACGACGCGATCGCCACCGCCTATGCCGACCACTTCGTCGACGAGCTGAGCGGACTGCCGTTCGAGAAATGGCTGCTGGACCGGGTGCTCGCCCACGCGGCCGGACAAGCCGTGGTGGAGGTGGGCTCAGGCCCGGGACACGTCACCGCGTACCTCGCCGACCGGGGTGCCGACGCCACAGGAATCGACCTCTCCCCGGCGATGGTTGCCGAGGCCCGCCGACGCTTCCCGGGTGGGAGCTACGAGGTCGGGGACCTGCGGCGACTGACCCGCCCGGCCACGAGCGCCGGCTGGGCGGCGGTTCTCGCGTGGTACTCGCTGATCCACCTCGCGTCCTCCGAGCTGCCCGATGCGGTCGCGGCCCTCAGTCGTCCGTTGACCCCCGGTGGGTGGCTGGTCCTGGGTCTGCACGCCGGAGCCGAGGTCCGTCACCTCGACGACTGGTTCGGTCACCAGGTCGACCTCGATTTCGTACTGCACGACCCGGGCTTCGTGGTCGGGGTCGTCGAGGACGCCGGCCTCGTCGACCTCGAGTGGTACGTCCGTGGGCCGGCCACAGCCAGGGGTGAGACCACCCAGCGCCTGTACGTCGTCGGTCGCAGACCCACCTAGTCACGGGACGACCGCGGACGGTGCTTTCCGCTTCGTCGACGAGCACCGGCTCAGCCGTATGGCTGCCCCACGGGCGTCGCCTGGCTAGCGTGGGCGAGGCCTGGAGAAGCGAGTTGTCGAGCTGGGGAGGGCCGCAACCGCCTGACCCCCGGCTTTCTCACACGTTGAAGCGGAACTCCACGACGTCGCCGTCCTGCATCACGTAGTCCTTGCCCTCCATGCGGACCTTGCCCACGGCCTTGGCTGCGTTCATGGAGCCGGCCTCCACGAGGTCGTCGTACGAGACGATCTCGGCCTTGATGAAGCCGCGCTGGAAATCGGTGTGGATCACGCCGGCCGCCTCGGGAGCGGTGGCGCCCTTGGGGATCGTCCAGGCCCTGGTCTCCTTGGGACCAGCGGTGAGGTAGGTCTGCAGACCGAGGGTGTCGAAGCCGACCCGGGCGAGTACGTCGAGACCCGGCTCCTCCACGCCCATCTCGGCGAGCATGGCGCGGGCTTCCTCGTCGTCGTCGAGCTCGACCAGCTCGGCCTCGAACTTCGCATCGAGGAAGATCGCCTCGGACGGTGCCACCAGGTCGCGCATCTTGGCCTTGAGCGACTCGTCGGCGAGCTCGTCGCTGTCGCAGTTGAACACGTAGATGTACGGCTTGGCGGTGAGCAGCATCAGCTCGCGCAGGAGGGACTTGTCGATCTTCGTGGCGATCACCGGCGTACCGGCTTCGAGCGCCTCCTTGGCCTCCTTGACCGCCTCGAGGACCGCGGCGGTCTCCTTCTTGAGGCGGGCTTCCTTCTCCAACCGCGGCAGCGCCTTGTCGACCGTCTGCAGGTCGGCCAGGATCATCTCGGTCTGGATCGTGGAGATGTCGCTCTCCGGGTTCACCGCGCCGTCGACGTGGGTGACGTCCTCGTCGCGGAAGACCCGGGTCACCTGGCAGATCGCCGCCGACTCTCGGATGTGCGAGAGGAACTTGTTGCCCAGCCCCTCTCCTTCAGAGGCGCCGCGAACGATGCCGGCGATGTCGACGAACTCGACGGTGGCCGGCAGGACCTTGGCCGAGCCGAAGATCTCCGCGAGCTTCGGGAGCCGGGCGTCCGGGACGCCGACCACGCCGACGTTCGGCTCGATGGTCGCGAACGGGTAGTTCGCCGCCAGGACGTCGTTCTTGGTCAGTGCGTTGAAGAGGGTCGACTTACCCGCGTTGGGGAGTCCGACGATTCCGATGGTGAGTGCCACGGGCGGCAACTTTACGTCCCGGGTGCGGCCCCCGACGAATCGTGTTCGCCGGGCCCGGATCCCTAGAGTGGCGCCATGCGCATCGCAACGTGGAACGTGAACTCCATCCGTTCCCGGATCGACCGGGTCGAGGCCTTCCTCGAGAGGCACCAGATCGACGTACTCGCGATCCAGGAGACCAAGGCGCGCGACGACCAGTGGCCGCTGATGGGCCTGGAGGCCATGGGGTACGACGTGGCAACCCACGGCCACGACCAGTGGAACGGCGTCGCCATCGCAAGCAGGGTGGGGCTCACCGAGGTACGCCTCGGCTTCGACGGCATGCCGCACTGGGGAGAGCCGCTCGCGTCGGAGGCCCGGGCGCTCGGCGCGACGTGCAACGGGGTCCAGGTCTGGTCGCTCTACGTCCCGAACGGCCGCAAGGTCGGCGACCCGCACATGACCTACAAGCTCGAGTGGCTCGACCGGCTCCGCAAGGCCGCTGACGGCTGGCTCACCGACGACCCGCGAGCCCAGATCGCCCTCACCGGGGACTGGAACATCGCCCCCACCGACGAGGACGTGTGGGACATCACGGCGTTCGCGAAGAGCACGCACGTGACCCCGGACGAACGCGCGCGGTTCCGAGCGATCGAGGAGAGCGGGTACGTCGACGTGGTCCGCCCTCACGCCCCGGGGCCCGGCGTCTACACGTACTGGGACTACTACCGGCAGCGCTTCGAGCGCAACAAGGGCATGCGCATCGACTTCGTGCTCGGCTCCCCCGCGCTGGCCGAGCGCGTCACCGGCGCGATGATCGACCGCGAGGAGCGAGCGGGCGCCGGAGCCAGCGACCACGCCCCGGTCATCGTCGACCTCGCCGGCTGATCTGCCCGGTTTTGTCGGTGGCCTCGGCCACCATTGACACATGGAACTCGCCACCGTCTTCGCCCTGCTGCTGGTTCTGGCCGTCGGCGTCCTGCTCGGCGCCCTCGTCGGCGCTCTGTGGGCGCGGTCCCGCCCGACCGGCGAGGACGACTCGGCCCGCCTTGCCCTCGAGGCCCGGGCAGCCGACCAGGCCGTGGTCCGAGAGGGCCTGGAGCGGCTGCACGACCAGATGCGCGACCTGGAGGAGCACCGCATCTCCTGGCAGAGCCAGCTCAAGCAGCAGGTCGACGAGGTTCGCCACTCCACCGAGTCGCTGCGCCGGGAGACCTCGTCGCTGTCGACCGCCCTGCGCAAGCCGCAGGTCCGTGGCCGCTGGGGCGAGCTGCACCTTCGCCGCGCCGTCGAGGTGGCGGGCCTGGTGTCGCGGTGCGACTTCGCCGAGCAGGTGTCGGTTCGCAACGACGACGGGCTGCTCCGTCCCGACCTGGTGGTGAACCTCGCCGGCGGCAAGAGCGTGGTCGTGGACTCCAAGGTCCCGCTCGACGCCTTCCTCGACGCCACGGGCGCCGACTCCGACGAGGAGCGGGACGCCCACCTGACCCGGCACGCGCGGCAGCTGCGCCAGCACGTGGACGCGCTGGGTGCGAAGGCGTACTGGCGGGCGCTACCCGCGACGCCCGAGTTCGTGGTGCTCTTCGTGCCCGGCGAGTCGTTCCTCTCCGCGGCGCTGGAGGCCGAGCCGACGCTGCTGGAGTACGCCGCCGGCCGGCAGGTGGTGCTCGCGACTCCGACCACGTTGATCGCGCTGTTGCGCACGGTCGCCTACGCCTGGACCCAGGAGGCGCTGGCCGACAAGGCGCGGGACATCCACGAGCTCGGTCGCGAGCTCTACGAGCGGATCGGTGTGATGGGCGGTCACCTGGACCGGCTCGGCAAGGCGCTCACCAACGCGGTGGGCAGCTACAACAAGGCGATCGGGTCGTTGGAGACGCGAGTCCTGGTCTCGGCGCGCAAGTTCGCCGAGATGGAAGTCAGCTCCCAGGAGCTGGACTCGCCTGCCCCGGTTGCGGACGCGGCACGCCCCATGACCGCCGCGGAGCTGATGGAGGCGGTGGCGGACGAGCGACCCGAGCTGACCGACCGGTCTGGAGCGGCCGACGTCGCCACGGCGCGGCGCCCCCACTCAGCGTGAGGACAGCCCTACGTTGACCTCGTGAGCAACAGGCGCACGCTCTGGGAGCAGGGTCGTCAACCTGGCCGTCAGGTGGCGACGCTCTCGGCGTTGGCAGCGATCCTGGTCGTGATGGTGGACCTCATGCTGAGCGACCAGCTGTCGCTCTTCTTCGACCTGTCCTTTGTCTGCTTGTGCGTCGCTGCCGCGCTCCTCGTTCGGCCACGCG
>JBFIWG010000153.1:0-7535 GCA_041606495.1 Nocardioidaceae bacterium | reverse complement strand
TGTGGTCGCCTCACGCGCCAGAACACGACCACAACAGGTCACCGTGACCCGTCCCGGCCACCGCCCGGCCACCCGCCGCCCGCCGGCACCACGCCGGCCACCGTGACCCGTCCCGGCCACCGCCCGGCCAGCTCCGGCCGCCCGCGAACGGCTCAGCCGCGCTGCTTCTTGCTGTTCTTCTTGCTGCTCTTCTTCTTGGAGTTCTTGGGCTCCGGCTTCGGGGTGGCGATGTCGCCGGTCCACTGGATCGGGTCGAACGCCTGGTTCGGCCGGAAGCTGACCGCCTCCATCGTGCCGCCGTCCGGGGCGAGGTAGACCAGGCAGGTCTTGATCCGGTCGCCGGCGTGGAACTTCTTCGGCAGCGGCTCGGACTCGCACTTGGGGAAGTTGGTCGTGAAGCTCGCGGCCGGCAGCAGGGTGTTCTCGCCGTCGACGCCCCACAGCGGCACCGGGGTGCCTCCGACCCCGCCCTCACCGACGTTCTCCACGGTGACGTCCACGTAGTAGGGCGTCGCGGCCTTGGTGTAGTCGTCGAGGATGAAGGACTTGAAGTCGTTCATCGAGCCCTGGGTCGCCTTGGTGACCGTCAGCTCGAGGACGGTGCCCCGCTTGCGGTCCGGCTCGTAGATCACCGTTGCTGCGTCGCCGAACGACAGGTCCGCGCCGACGTCGGTGAGGGAGACGTTCTCTCCGACCGCGACCGTCGACGTCGGGGACGGGGACGACGTGGGCGATGCCGCCTCGCCCGGTTCACCGGCCTCGCCGGACCCGGCGGTGCACGACGACAGGACAAGACCCGCGGCCGCCACACCTGCGACGGCCCGGGTCCGGGTCATGACTGCTTTGCTGCTCATCGAACGCATCCCGACATTGTGCCTGCCCGGCCAAGTCGATCCGGGCACAACTCAGCAGCCGAGGAGGCGCTCGGCGAAGTAGGCCTTGATCTGGTCCAGGCCGATCCGCTCCTGCTTCATGGTGTCGCGCTCGCGCACGGTCACCGCGTCGTCCTCGAGGGTGTCGAAGTCCACGGTCACGCAGTACGGCGTACCGATCTCGTCCTGGCGGCGGTAGCGGCGACCGATCGCACCTGCGTCGTCGAAGTCGACGTTCCACAGCGTGCGCAGGTCCGCGGCCAAACCCTTGGCCTTGGGCGAGAGGTCGGCGTTGCGCGACAGCGGGAGGACGGCGACCTTCACCGGAGCCAGTCGCGGGTCGAGCTTGAGGACAGTGCGCTTGTCCACGCCGCCCTTGGCGTTCGGGGCCTCGTCCTCGGCGTAGGCGTCGATGAGGAAGGCCATCATCGACCGGTTCACCCCGGCTGCCGGCTCGATGACGTACGGCGTCCAGCGCTCGCCGGTGACCTGGTCGAAGTAGGACAGGTCCTGGCCGGAGTGCTCGGCGTGCGTGCTCAGGTCGAAGTCGGTGCGGTTGGCGATGCCCTCGAGCTCGCCCCATTCCGAGCCCTGGAACTGGAAGCGGTACTCGATGTCCACGGTCCGCTTGGAGTAGTGCGACAGCTTCTCGGTCGGGTGCTCGTAGTGACGCAGGTTGTCGCGGTTGATGCCGAGGTCGACGTACCAGTCGGTGCGCAGGTCGATCCAGGCCTGGTGCCAGCCCTCGTCGGTGCCGGGCTCGACGAAGAACTCCATCTCCATCTGCTCGAACTCGCGCGTGCGGAAGATGAAGTTGCCCGGGGTGATCTCGTTGCGGAAGCTCTTGCCGATCTGGCCGATGCCGAACGGCGGCTTGCGGCGCGAGGAGTTCATCACGTTCGCGAAGTTGACGAAGATGCCCTGTGCGGTCTCGGGGCGCAGGAAGTGCAGGCCCTCCTCCGACTCGACCGGGCCGAGGAACGTCTTGAGCAGGCCGTTGAACATCCGCGGCTCGGTCCAGGCGTTCTTGGTGCCGCAGTTCGGGCAGGCGATCAGGCTCATGTCGACCGCGTCCGGGTCGTCGAGACCCTTCTTCTCGGCGTGCGCCTCCTGGAGGTGGTCCTGCCGGAAGCGCTTGTGGCAGGACTGGCACTCGATGAGCGGGTCCACGAACGCCTGCAGGTGACCCGAGGCCTCCCACACCTTCGTCGGCAGGATGACCGAGGAGTCCAGGCCGACGACGTCGTCGCGGGACTGCACCATGGCACGCCACCACTGGCGCTTGATGTTCTCCTTGAGCTCGACGCCGAGCGGGCCGTAGTCCCAGGCAGAACGCGTGCCGCCGTAGATCTCTCCGCAGGGGTAGACGAAGCCGCGGCGCTTGCACAGCGACACGACGGTGTCGACCTTGGCGGTGGCTGGGTTGCTCTTGCTCATAAGGGGATCCGGCTCCATCAGTCGCGGGCGCTGCCTGGCTGACAGCGAAGCATCAGACTATCTTCCGGGGTCAACCGAGATGACGGGGCATCGGCACGTTCAGGTCGTCCTCGCCGGCCGGGTCCACCAGCTCGTACGCCGACGGCTCGTCGAGCGCCCGGGACAGCAGAGGTACGGCGCCCAGCTTGACGTCGTACGCCGAGAGGGCGCGCCGGTAGCTGCCGACATCGGCCCACCGGGTCTGCAGCACCCACAGGGTGGGGTCGTCGACGTTGCGCCCCACCGACCCGTCGACGTACCCGGGCCGCTGGGCCAGCAGTGCGTGCGCCCGCTCGACGTCGAGGCGGAACGCCGCCGCACCGTCGGCGTCGACCCGGAACCTGTTCACGACCAGCACGCCCGCGACTCTACGCCAGACCACTCGCCCGCAATTTGACAATGGTTCTCATTAGAACGGACACTCGTTCACGTGAATACGCCACCGGTCACGCGCTTGAGCGCCGTAGTCGCGTTCGTGCTCGCCGCACCCATCCTTGCCGGGTGCGGTGACCCGTTGCAGGCCGGCGGCGACCCGGGTACTGGTCCCCAGGTCGTCGCTTCGTTCTACCCCCTGCAGTACGTTGCCGAGCGCGTGACCGGTGAGCACGCCCAAGTGACCAACCTGACGTCTCCCGGCGTGGAGCCGCACGACCTGGAGCTGACCGTCGCTCAGACCGCCCAGCTGTCAGAAGCCGATGTCGTCCTCTATCAGACAGGGCTGCAGCCGGCCGTCGACGACGCTGTCGCACAGAACGGCCCAGAGCGGGTCGTCGAGGTGACCGACAACATCTCGCTCAAGGCCCCCGGCGAGACCACCGAGGAGCACGGCGAGGAGCACGGCGGGGAGCACGGCGGGGAGGGCGCCGACCACGCCGACCACGGCGACGAGGACCCGCACTTCTGGCTAGACCCGACCCTGCTCAGCGAGGTGGCCGCCGGGTTCACCGAGGAGATGGCCGACCTCGATCCTGAGCACGCCGCGGACTACCGCGCCAACCTCGAATCGCTGCAGCAGGACCTGGCCGCACTGGACGAGGAGTACGACCAGGGGCTGACCAGCTGCGCCGTCGACACTGTCGTGGTCAGCCACGATGCGTTCGCCTACCTCGACAAGTACGGCCTGGAGTTCGAGCCGATCGCGGGTCTCTCCCCCGACGCCGAGCCGTCGCCGGCGCACATCGCCGAGCTCCAGGACCTGATCCGTGAACAGGGCATCACCACCGTGTTCTCCGAGACCCTGGCCAGCCCCGCGATGGCGGAGACCATCGCCGGGGACCTCGGTCTCGAGACGGCGGTCCTCGACCCGATCGAGGGCCTCACCGACCAGACCGCGAGCGACGACTACCTCTCCCTCATGCGCACCAACCTCACAGCGCTCCAGAAGGCCAACCAGTGTCGGTAGACCATGTGATCGAGATCCGCGACGGCGCCGTCGCGCTCGGCGGCCGACCGGTCCTGCGCGGCATCGACCTCACCATCGACCGTGGTGAGGTCGTTGCCGTTCTCGGCGCGAACGGCTCCGGGAAGTCGACCCTGGTCCGCTCCACCATGGGCCTGGTGCCGGTCAGCCGCGGACAGGTGTCGCTGTTCGGCACCCCGCTCGACCGGTTCCGCGACTGGCACCGGATCGGCTTCGTCCCGCAGCGGGTCACCGCAGCCGGCGGCGTTCCGGCCAGCGTCTGGGAGGTCGTCGCGGCCGGCCGGCTTTCCCGCAGGCGGCTGCTGCAACCGATGCGCAAGGTCGACCGCCTTGCCATCAACGAGGCGATCGAGGCGGTCGGGCTCACCGGCAAGGCCAGGGACGGCGTCTCCACCCTCTCCGGCGGCCAGCAGCAGCGCGCCCTGATCGCGCGGGCCCTGGCCGGGCAGCCGGACCTCTTCGTGCTCGACGAGCCGACCGCCGGGGTCGACGTGCAGAGCCAGCAGGCCTTCGCGGACACCCTCGAGCTGCTGGTCGTCCGCGGCGCCACCATCGTGCTGGTCGCCCACGAGCTCGGCCCGATGGCGGCGTTGATCGGACGCACCGTGGTGATGCGCGACGGACGGATCGCCTACGACGGTGCGCCGCTCACCTCGGCCCACGAGGTGGAGCACCACCACGGTCACCACCATCCGGACCTCCAGGCGCAGCCCTCGGACCACACGCCGGTCGTGGCGTCGCCCCTCGACGGCACGACGAGCCGGGAGGACCGGCGATGAGCCTGCTGCAGTACGACTTCATGGTCCGGGCCCTCCTCGGCGCCCTGTTCACCGGCCTTGCCGCACCGGCCGTCGGCACCTACCTGGTGCAGCGACGGCTCGCGCTCATGGGCGACGGGATCGGGCACATCGCGGTCACCGGGGTGGCCCTCGGCCTGCTCACCGGCACGTCCCCGATCCTGACGGCGGTGATCGTCGCGACGATCGGAGCCGTGCTGCTGGAGGTGATCCGGGAGAAGGGCCGGACCAGCGGAGACGTCGCCCTTGCCCTCCTCTTCTACGGCGGCATCGCCGGTGGCGTGCTGCTCATCGGCCTGGCGGGGCAGGGCGCGGCGACGCTGCAGTCCTACCTGTTCGGCTCGATCACGACCATCTCGGCGACCGACGTGTGGGTGACGATCGGCCTCGCCGTGGTGGTGCTGGTGGTCACGACCGGTCTGTCCCCCCAGCTGTTCGCGGTTGCGCAGGACCAGGAGTTCGCGCGCGTCGCCGGGCTCAACGTGCGCGTCTACAACGTGCTGGTCTCGGTGATGGCGGCGGTCACCGTCACCGTGGCCATGCGCACCGTCGGCCTGCTCCTGGTGAGCGCACTGATGGTGGTCCCGGTGGCCACGTCGCAGCAGGTCACCCGCGGCTTCCGCGCGACCCTGCTGCTCGCCATGGGCCTGGGCACGATCGCCTCACTCGGCGGCGTGGTCACCTCCGCGTACGTCGACGTTGCCCCTGGACCCACGATCGTGCTGCTCGCCCTCGCCGGGTTCGTGGCGGCCTGGCCCGCGGGAGCCCTGCTCCGCCGGCGGCAACGGATCCGGGCCCCCTTCCTGGCACCGGCCGGTGACGAGCTCGGGCTCGACGCAGGACACACCGTCGTACCGGAGAGCCACCAGCACGAGCACGGCGAGGACTGCGGTCACCAAGCAGTCCAGCACGGTGACCACGTGGACTACGTCCACGACGGGCACCGACACGCACCCCATGGGAGCCACTATGACGAGCACTGATGGACCCACCCTTCCTAGCGGGACCCGGCCAACCCGGCAGCGGCGCGCAGTCGCGGCCGCGCTGCAGTCGGTCGACGACTTTCGCAGCGCGCAGGACATCCACGACCTCCTGAAGAAGAAGGGCGAGAACGTCGGCCTGTCGACGGTCTACCGCACGCTGCAGGCGCTCGCCGACGGCGGTGACGTGGACATGCTGCGCACCGAGGACGGTGAGGCGATCTACCGCCGTTGCAGCACCACCCACCATCACCATCTCGTGTGCCGGACCTGCGGGCGGACCGTCGAGGTCGAGGGCCCGACGGTGGAGCGCTGGACCGACGCGATCGCCGGCGAGCACGGTTTCACCGATGTCAGCCACACCCTGGAGATCTTCGGCACCTGCCCCGACTGCGCCTAGCGTCATACGTTGTGCGCCCCATAGCGCGCAGGACGTATGACGCTACGAGGCGAAGAGCTCCTCGGCGAAGAAGCGATCGGGTCCCTGGATCTCGAAGCCGCCCAGCGCCTTCTGGATCGGATCGGTGTCCCCGAGGTACGTCGTGGACTTGAAGTAGTCGAAGAGCTCGGCGTAGATGTCCTTGTGCGGGTCGCTGATCGGGAACGCCTCCACGAACTCGCGACTCGTGACAGGGGCTTCCTGATAGGCGACCGGCCGGCCGAGGACCCGGCTCGCCGCCTCCGCCAGCTGGTTGCCGGTGATCCCTCCGGGCACGTGCAGGTCGAACCCGCGGTTCGCCGGGCCGCTGGCGAAGAAGGCAGCGGCCGCCTCGGCCACGTCGCTGATGTCGGTCGCAGCCCAGATCATGTCGCCGGGCCAGGGCATGCTCACGACGCCCTGCTCGATGTACTCGCGCGCGGCCCAGAGGTTCTGCAGGAACCACGCCGGCCGCAAGATCGTGTAGCCGATGCCCGAGCTCGCGAGCGCCTCCTCAAGGGCCGTCTTGTTGTCCAGGACACGCGCCCCAGTGTCCCCCCGGTCCGCATGAACGGCCGTGTGAAGCACCAGGTGCTCGACGCCGAGCGCGGCGGCCGCGTCGATGACGTTTCGCGCGACGGTCGTCTCGAGCTGCAGTGGATCCTCACCCCCCTCGGGAGGGGTCAGGTAGACGCCTGCCGCCCCCTGCAGCGCCTCGCGCGCCCGGTCCGGGTCGGAGAGGTCCGCAGCGACAGCCTCGACCCCGTCCGGCACCCCACCCGGGTCGCAGGACACCGCCCTCACGTCACTGCCCTGCCCGACGAGCCGGGCGACGACCCGGCTGCCGATGTTCCCCGACGCGCCGACGACCGCAATGACTGCCATGGCTGTCACTTCCCTGCTCGGTCGGCCGGTCAGTACTGGACCGACTCGACCTCCTCGAAGATCTCGACGCGAGGCATGCCGACGACACCGGCTCGTTGCATCGCTTCCTTCAGCTCTGCCTCGTCGCGGTGACCGGAGTCGGTCACGTCTTCGACGCTTGTCGGCATCGCGTCGACACGACAGGGCCTTTGGACCTGGGCCCGTGCCCGTCGTGACTAGTCCGCGTTGGGAACCGCGCCGCCGTACCGCCGGTCCCGACGGGCGTAGGTGTCGATGGCCTGCCAGAGGTGGCGCCGGTCCACGTCCGGCCACAACACGTCGCTGAAGACGAACTCTGAGTACGCCGCCTGCCACAGCATGAAGTTGGAGAGCCGTTCCTCCCCCGAGGTACGCCAGACCAGGTCGGCGTCGGCGAGCTCGGGGACGTAGAGGTGCTTGGCGAAGACGCTCTCGTCGATCTTCTCGGGGTTCAGCCGTCCGGCAGCCACCTCGCGGCCGATCGACCGGGCGGCGTCGGCGACCTCGGCGCGGCCTCCGTAGTTGACGCACATGGTCAGCGTGAGCACGTCGTTGTCCCGGGTCAGCTCCTCGGCCGTGCGCAGCTCCTTGATCACCGAGCGCCACAGCCGCGGCTCCCTGCCCGCCCAGCGCACGCGCACGCCGAGCTCGTGCATCTCGTCACGGCGG
>JBFIWG010000152.1:0-7562 GCA_041606495.1 Nocardioidaceae bacterium | reverse complement strand
GGCGGTCATCCGCCTGGCCGTTTTTCGTCCCGTGTCGTGCGCGGGCTGAGGGCCTTGAGGGTCGCGCGGGGCTGGGGTCACAGCGCTCATGATGTCAGCCTGTGCAAGGGGAGCCGTCCGGCGACGCCGCTCAGGCCGCGTCGGCGACCTGGTTCTTGACCAGCTTGGCGTCGATGCGCTCCTTGACCGGCCACCGTACGTCGTGCACCCAGCCGGCCTTCTCCAGCAGCCAGATGATCCGCGCGGAGCTGTCGACCTGGCCCTTGAGGACGCCGTGACGGGCGCACGTCGGGTCCGCGTGGTGCAGGTTGTGCCAGGACTCGCCCATGGACGGGATCGCCAGCCACCAGACGTTGGCGGACTTGTCGCGGGAGATGAACGGCCGCTCGCCGACGGTGTGGCAGATGGAGTTGATCGACCAGGTCACGTGGTGCAGCAGGCTTACCCGGACCAGGGAGCCCCAGAAGAACGCGGTGAGGGCGCCCTGCCAGGAGGCGGTGATCAGCCCGCCGGCAAGAGCCGGAGCCAGCATGGACACGGCTACCCAGAACGGGAACAGGCGCGAGATGCGGACCAGGTCCGGGTCCTTCATCAGGTCGGGGGCGTACTTTCGCTGCGGGGTCTGCTCGGGGTTGAAGAGCCACATCATGTGCGCGTGCATGAAGCCCTTGGTCAGGGCCTTGATGTCGTTGCCGTAGCGCCACGGGGAATGCGGGTCCCCGTCGCGGTCGGAGAACTTGTGGTGCTTGCGGTGGTCGGCGACCCAGCGGATCACCGGCCCCTGGACGGCCAGTGAGCCGGCAACTGCCAGCGCGACCTTCACCGGTCGGTTCGGCTTGAACGACTTGTGGGTGAAGAGTCGGTGGAAGCCCACTGTGATGCCGTGTCCGGAGACGGCGTACATGACAAGGGCGATGGCGACGTCGGTCCAACCCAGCCAGCCGCCCCAGGCCACCGGCACCGCCGCGACCACGGCGAGGAAGGGAACCGCGATGAAGATCGCCAGGGCGACCTGCTCCTTGCGGGACTGCACGTCGCCGCCCAAGGTGGCGAGCTCCGGTCCTGAGTCAGGCGTCCTGGCGCGGGTCTGGGTGGCGGAGGGGGCAGGTGTCATCCGGGTGTTCCTCGCAAAAAGCTCGTGTCAGGCGGCGCGATGTACCTACGCAACCGTAACCTACGGGACCGTAAGTTACCAGGACTGGTGGAGTCCTCTGTGCGGTACCCGCTTGGCGTCGCCGTAGTCGCCGCGGCCGCTCCGAGTCGCTCTCGGGCATGCGGTGAGGATTGCGTAGTCTGTGCCTTGATCAGTCCCCGGTTGGTCTGTCGGCAGGGCCCGCCGCACTTTGAATGCGGACAAAGCGACGTAGGTTCGACTCCTACCCGGGGAGCCATTCGACCATCGACCTTGCCAGGGAGTTTTGAGGGTGACCGAGACGGCCAGCAACCACAAGCCCGCTGCGGTGATCCTTCTTGCTGCCGGGGCCGGCACCCGGATGAAGTCCAAGGTGATGAAGGTGCTGCACCCGATCTGCGGGCGCAGCATGGTCGGCCACGTCATCGCCGCTGCGCAGTACGTCGATCCCGACCACCTCGTCGCCGTGGTCGGCAACATGCGCGAGCAGGTCGGACCGCACATCCTCGAGCACGCTCCCGATGCGCTGCTGGCCGTCCAGGAGACGCAGGAGGGGACCGGTCACGCCGCCCGGGTGGCTCTCGCGGCACTGCAGGAGAAGGTCGGTACGCCGCAGGGCACCGTCATCGTGATGTTCGGGGACACCCCGCTCATGCAGGGGCAGACCCTCGCCGCCCTGGTCGACGACCACGCGGGCTCCGGCCGGGCCGTCACGATCCTGACCGGCGAGGTGGACGACCCGTTCGGCTACGGCCGGGTCATCCGCGACGACACGGGCGCGGTCACCGCCGTAGTGGAGCAGAAGGACGCCACCCCCGAGGAGGCGGCCGTGCGCGAGATCAACAGCGGGATCTTCGCCTTCGACGGGGCCTTCCTCGCCGACGTGCTGCCCCGCCTGACCAACGACAACGCCAAGGGCGAGTACTACCTGACCGACGTGGTGGAGCTCGCGCACGAGCAGGGTCTGCCTGTCGGCGCCTACCTCATCGACGACGTGATCCAGGCCGAAGGCGCCAACGACCGGGCTCAGCTCGCCGGCCTCGCCGCGGTGCTCAACCGGCGCGTGCTCAACGACTGGATGCGGGCGGGGGTGACCGTGGTCGACCCGACCAACACCTGGGTCGACGTCACCGTCCGACTGTCACCGGACGTCACCCTGAAGCCCGGCGTGCAGCTGCACGGGTTCACCAGCGTCGCCGAGGACGCCGTCATCGGACCGGACACCACGCTGACCGACGTCACGGTCGGCCCCGGCGCCTCGGTGGTGCGTACCCACGGCTCCGAGGCGACCATCGGCGGCGGCGCCACGGTCGGTCCCTTCGCCTACCTGCGCCCGGGCACCGTCCTGGGCAGCAAGGGCAAGATCGGCACGTTCGTGGAGACCAAGAACGCCCACATCAGCGACGGCGCCAAGGTGCCGCACCTGTCCTATGTCGGGGACGCGGAGATCGGCGAGGGCACCAACATCGGCGCCGGCACGATCTTCGCCAACTACGACGGCGTCAACAAGCACCGGACCACCATCGGTCGGTTCGCGAAGACCGGCTCGAACAACACCTTCGTGGCGCCGATCGAGATCGGCGACGGGGCGGTGACGGGCGGCGGGACCGTCGTACGACGGGACGTTCCACCCGGCGCGCTGGCGGTCTCGACCGGTCCGCAGCGACACGTCGAGGAATGGGTACTACGTAAGCGGGAGGGGACTCCCGCCGCGGAGGCGGCCAAGGCGGCACTGGAATCGGGTGCCTCGTCTCACAAAGACGAGCCCCGAGTCGCGCCCGAGGCCGGGCCTGAGGGACAATCCCGATAAGGCCAGCGGACGGCACCTAAGGAGACGCAGGCGTGAGCGGAATGAAGCGGGCCACCGAGAAGAACCTCATGGTCTTCAGTGGTCGGGCGCACCCCGAGCTGGCCGAGGAGGTCGCCGAGCAGCTCGGCACCGGCCTCGTCCCCACCTCGGCCTACGAGTTCGCCAACAGCGAGATCTACGTCCGCTTCGAGGAGTCGGTCCGCGGCTGTGACGCCTTCGTGATCCAGAGCCACACGGCTCCGATCAACGAGTGGATCATGGAGCACCTGATCATGGTCGACGCGCTCAAGCGTGCCTCGGCCAAGCGGATCACCGTGGTGCTGCCGTTCTACGGCTACGCCCGCCAGGACAAGAAGCACCGCGGCCGCGAGCCGATCTCGGCCCGACTGATGGCCGACATGTTCAAGACCGCCGGCGCGGACCGGCTGATCGCGGTCGACCTGCACACCTCGCAGATCCAGGGCTTCTTCGACGGCCCGGTCGACCACCTGATGGCGCTGCCGATCCTCGCTGACTACGTGATGGCCAAGTACGGCCACGAGCAGCTCGCGGTGGTCTCGCCGGACGCCGGCCGGATCAAGGTCGCCGAGCAGTGGTCGAACCGGCTCGGCGGTGCACCGCTGGCCTTCATCCACAAGACACGCGACATCAACCGGCCCAACGAGTCCATGGCCAACCGAGTGGTCGGTGACGTCAACGGGCGGATCTGCGTCCTGGTCGACGACATGATCGACACCGGCGGCACGATCACCAAGGCCGCCGAGGCCCTGGTCGCCGAGGGTGCGGCCGGCGTCGTGATCGCCGCGACGCACGCGATCCTCTCCGACCCCGCGGTCGATCGTCTGAAGAACTGCTCGGCAGAGGAGGTCATCGTGACCAACACCTTGCCGATCCCGGACGAGCGCCGCTTCGACAAGCTGACCTGCCTGTCGATCGCGCCGCTGATCAGCCGAGCGATTCGTGAGGTCTTCGAGGACGGGTCGGTCACCAGCCTGTTCGACGGTCACGCCTGACGAGTCACCGGTCCGCCGGCTCGAGGTTGGGTACGACGACCGTGTCCACCAGGTAGACCCACGTGCCCGCGTCGAGCAGGCCGACGTCGCGGATCCTGACCGACGCGACGACCACCAGCCCCAGGTCCGGGACGACCTCGATGATCTGACCCCCGAGGCCGACCGCGGCGAAGGCGCCGTGGCCTCCGGCGCGGGTCACCCACCACTGGTAGCCGTAGTCCTCGCCTGGAACGGCCGGGTCACCGGCGCGTACGACGGGGCTGGTGGCTTCGCGCACCCAGTCGGCCGGGACGATCTGCTCACCCTGCCAGCGGCCGTTCTCGAGGAACAGGTTGCCCAGCTTGGCCATGTCTCGAGCGGTCAGCTTGATGAACCCGAACCCGACGTGGATGCCCTGCGGGTCCCTCGGCCAGGCGAACCCTGCCTGCTCGTACCGGAGGATCGCGGTCGGCTCGAGACTGTCGGGCTGGGCGGCCGGTCTCGTGTCGATGTCGAGGGGATCGAACAGCTTCTCCCTCGCGTAGTCCAGCACCGGGCGGCCCGTGGCCTCGACCAGGATCGCGGAGAGCAGGTGCGAACCGGCGCTGGCGTAGGCAAACCCGGTGCCGGGGGCCTGGACGACACCCTGCTGCAGGGTGTGCCGCACCCAGTCGCGTCCTGGACGGCCGGTGCCCGGCGCACCGTCGGCCGGAAGGCCCGATGTCATCGTCAGCAGCTGCTGGAGCGTGATGGAGCGGACGTCAGGCGACATGTCTGGCACGTACGCCGGGAGCAGCCGGTCCAGGGTGTCGTCCAGGCGCAGGTGGCCCTCGTGGATGGCGATGCCGACCAGGGTGGAGACGACGCTCTTGGTGACCGAGGCGATGTTGGCGGTCTCGTCGGGCCCGCTGTCGTCGTACCTCTCGACGACCGTCTCGCCGTTGACGGTGATGACCAGGGCTCGGAGGTTACGCATACCTGGCGCCAGGCTGTCGTCGATGAACCGGTCGACCGCTTCGGTCAGATCCGCTCGTTCGGGGGTGGCCGCGGGTGCGGGCGGCGATCCGGTGCAGCCCGCGGCCAGGACGGCGAGGGCGACCATCGCCGCCAGGACAGCGACAGCGCGTGGAGACTTGCGCGGGTGAGGGGCGGACATGACCGGCTCTTCTCCGGAGGACCGTGCGCGCCGCTGACTGCCGGGCGTGGCGGCCTCTCGTTCGAGCGTACGCCGGGCGGCTAGCCCTGTCTGCGGCCGATTCGCTTTGGGGCGCGCCCGTCGCTAGGATTGGGCAGTTGCCTCGGCGAGGGAGACGTTCTCGCTCCGTGATCGACGCGGTTGCCCGGCCCGTTCTTGCGGCCAGGCCCACCACCGCGCTCCCATGGAGCCGTCCTCTCTCGAGCAGCCACCTCTGGTTCAACGTTCGTACGTAGATAGTCGATTGAGGAGTTACCCCCCGATGTCTGAGGCCAAGATCCAGGCTGAGTCCCGCACCGAGTTCGGCAAGGGCGCCGCGCGGCGCATCCGTCGCGCCGACAAGGTCCCCGCCGTGCTCTACGGTCACGGCACCGACCCGGTCCACATCACCCTGCCCGGCCACGACACGATGCTGGCCCTCAAGCACGGTGGCGTGAACGCCCTGCTCAAGATCGAGCTCGAGGGCAAGTCCTCGCTCGCTCTGCCCAAGCAGGTCCAGCGCGACCCGATCAAGGGCTTCCTCGAGCACCTCGACCTGGTCCTGGTCCGCAAGGGCGAGAAGGTCACCGTCGACATCCCCGTCCACCTGGTCGGTGAGCCCGGTCCGGAGACCCTGGTCGTGACCGACCACTCGGTCATCTCCGTCGAGGCCGAGGCCACGCACATCCCCGAGTACGTCGAGATCTCCATCGAGGGCGCGGAGGTCGGCACCCAGATCCTCGCCAAGGACCTGAAGCTGCCTTCCGGCTCGACGATCCAGATCGACGACGACGAGGTCGTCGTGCACATCACCAACGCCCCGACCGCCGAGGACATCGAGGCCGAGCTGGCCGAGGCCGAGGCCGAGGTCGGCATCGAGCACGAGGAGCCCGAGCTGGTCTCCGAGGGTGAGGGTGACGAGGCCGAGGGCGAAGAGAAGTCCGAGGAAGAGTGACCCTTCTCCTAGGCTGAGCCACCATGTGGCTCGATCGTCTAGGACAACTGTTCAACAGGAAGGCCGGGAGTTCCGTGAGTGGCGACGTGTGGTTGGTCGTCGGGCTCGGGAACCCCGGCCCTTCCTATGCCGGGAACCGGCACAACATCGGCTACCTCGTCAACGACGAGCTGGCCTCACGCATGGGCGGTTCTTTCCGCGCGCACAAGACCGGCCGGGCCGACGTCGTCGAGGGACGACTCGGCGGTGCCGGCGGCATCGGCGGGGAGCGCGTCGTCCTCGCCCGGCCCCGCTGCTACATGAACGAGACCGGTGGCCCGGTGGCAGCGCTCGCGTCGTTCTACAAGGTGCCCGTCGAGCGGGTCATCGCGATCCACGACGAGCTCGACATCGGCTTCGACACCCTGCGGGTGAAGCTCGGGGGCGGCGACAACGGCCACAACGGGCTCCGCTCCATGCGCAAGTCGCTGGACTCGGGGGAGTTCCACCGGGTGCGGGTCGGGATCGGCCGGCCCCCCGGGCGTCAGTCGCCGGCGGACTTCGTGCTGTCGGACTACTCCTCGGCCGAGCGCAAGATCCTGCCCTTCCAGATCGACCGGGCCGCCGACGCCGTCGAGTGTCTGGTCACCGAAGGCCTCGAGAAGACCCAGAGCCGTTTCAACAGTTAGGTTGACCGCCATGAGTGAGACCGAATTCGACCCGGGCACCCCTCCGGAAGCCGTCGCGCACGACGACCACGCCCTCGCAGCCTGGACCGCGACCGTCGCCGGTGAGCTGCTCACCGTCGTCCGAGGTCAGGGCCTCGAGGGCAAGGAGCTCAAGGACGCCGGGGACCAGGCTGCCCACGACCTGTTGATGCGGCTCCTGGCCGAGCACCGTCCCGAGGACGCCGTGCTGAGCGAGGAGGGCAAGGACGACAAGGCTCGTCTCAGCTCGCAGCGTGTCTGGATCGTGGACCCGCTCGACGGGACCCGCGAGTTCTCCGAGCCGCCCCGAGACGACTGGGCCGTGCACGTGGCGCTGTGGCAGGAAGGCGATCTGGTCGCCGGTGCCGTGGCACAGCCCGGTCTGGACACGACGTTCCACACCGGCGAGCCGCCCGTCGTACCTGCGCGGACCAGCGAGCGTCCCCGGATCGCGGTCAGCCGCACGCGTCCGCCGGAGTTCGTCAAGGCGCTGGCCGAGGAGATCGACGCCGAGCTGGTCCCGATGGGTTCGGCCGGCGCCAAGGTGATCTCCGTTGCGCGCGACGTCACCGACGCCTACGTCCACGCCGGCGGCCAGTTCGAGTGGGACTCCGCCGCGCCTGTGGCCGTGGCCCGCGCCGCCGGTCTGCACACCAGCCGCGCCGACGGTGCGCCGCTGGAGTACAACCAGGATGACGTGCTGCTGCCGGACCTTCTGGTCTGCCGGCCCGAGCTGGCCGAGAAGATCACCGAGTTCGTGAAGCGATACTGGGCCGAGAACCCCGAGGTCTGACCCGTTGGGTCGGATCCGTG
>JBFIWG010000151.1:0-7676 GCA_041606495.1 Nocardioidaceae bacterium | reverse complement strand
GGCCGATCAGCGCGTCGCCGTACGGCTCGGCCGGCATCCTGCCGATCTCCTGGGCCTACGTGCGGATGTTGGGTGGCGAGGGTCTGACCCGCGCCACCGCCGTTGCGGTGCTCTCGGCCAACTACATCGCCAAGCGGCTCGGCGGCCACTTCCCGGTGCTCTACACCGGCCACGGCGGTCTGGTCGCCCACGAGTGCATCCTCGACGTGCGGGAGCTGACCAAGAGCAGTGGCGTGACCGTCGACGACGTCGCCAAGCGGCTGATCGACTACGGCTTCCACGCACCCACGATGAGCTTCCCGGTCGCCGGGACGCTGATGGTGGAGCCCACCGAGTCCGAGGACCTGGCCGAGCTCGACCGCTTCTGCGAGGCGATGATCGCGATCAAGGGCGAGATCGACCGGGTCGAGGCAGGGGAGTGGACCCCCGAGGACTCGCCGCTCCGCGGTGCCCCGCACACCTCACGCGCCCTGATCGGTGACTGGCACCGTGCCTACAGCCGGGAGCTGGCGGTCTTCCCGACCGGCCCCGACCCGGACAAGTACTGGCCACCGGTCGCCCGGATCGACCAGGCGTACGGCGACCGGAACCTGGTCTGCTCCTGCCCCGACCCGGAGGCCTTCGCCGAATGACGCACCGGCTCACCGACCTCACCAGCCGCCGGCTGCAGGCGGTGCTAGCCACGGAACAGGCGCGGGCCCGGGTGCCGTCGCTGGTGGCCGGGATCGTCCGCGACGGTCGGCTGGTCTGGTTCGGGCACCACGGAGAGCACACCGGGTCCACGACGCCGTCGACGGACATGCAGTACCGCATCGGCTCGATCACCAAGACGATGACGGCCGTGCTCGTCCTGCAGCTGCGCGACGAGGGCAGGCTCGACCTCAACGACCGGCTCGACGCGCACCTGCCTGGCGTCGGGTACGGCGACCGAACGATCCGCAGCCTGCTCTCGCACGCCTCGGGGATGCAGTCCGAACCGGCCGGGTCATGGTGGGAGCGCAGCAAGGGCGGCACGTTCGACGAGCTGGCCGCGGCCATAGACGACACCGCGGCGCCACTGCCCGTGGGCGCGACCTACCACTACACCAACCTGGCCTACGGGCTGCTCGGTGAGCTCGTGGCACGTCACCGAGGCGGCCCCTGGTGGGACCAGGTGCAGGAGCGGATCCTGCGCCCGTTGCGGATGACCCGCACCAGCTACCTGGCGGAGCGGCCGGCCGCCACCGGCTACAGCGTGCATCACTTCGCCGGCACGTTGTCCGAGGAGCCGGCCCAGGACACCGGGGCGATGGCACCGGCCGGCCAGGTGTGGAGCACGCTGCAGGATCTCGCCACCTACACCACCTTTCTGGTCGAGGGGCACGAGCAGGTGCTCTCTGCGGACACCCTCGCGGAGATGACCACACCGCAGTCGGGATCGCTGGCCGGCGGGCTGACCGGCGGCTACGGGCTCGGGCTCCGGCTGCTTGCCGGAGGGTCCGGGATGCTGGTCGGCCACACTGGCTCCATGCCCGGCTTCCTTGCCGGCTGCTTCGTGGACCGGGTACGACGGACCGCCGCGGTGTGCCTCGCCAACGGCACATCTGGTCTGCGTTGCGAAGGGCTGCCGCTTGACCTGCTCGCCACGATGGAGGAGCTCGAGCCGACGGTGGTCGCACCATGGCGTCCGGCCACCGACGTACCCGCCCAGGTCGCGGAGGTGCTGGGGATCTGGCACTGGGGCAACACCGCCTACGCCTTCACCTGGGTCGATCGTGAGCTCCAGGCGACGACGCTCGGCAACGGTGTCACCGTGCACCGGTTCCGGCCGGAGACGGACGGCACCTTCCTGGGGCTCAGCGGCTACCACCACGGCGAGACGCTCCGGGTGGTGCGCAACAGCGATGGCGGCATCAACCACCTGGTGTGCGCGACCTTCATCTACACCCGCATCCCTTACGACCCGGATGCTCCTGTTCCGGGCGGGATCCCCTCCTCCTAAATGATCCGGTGAGGGCATACCAGGTCTCGTAATCCGCGCGTAGCGTCGCTGGCAGCCATCGACTGGAGGTCTGCGATGTTCTGGACGCAACCCGGCGATCCCGACTACGACGAGCGTCGGGCCCTGTTCAACGCGATGATCGACAAGCGGCCACGTCTGATCGCCGGGTGCGAGAGCGCGGCCGACGTCGGCGAGGCCTTGCAACAGGCGCGGCGAGGCCATCTCGAAGTCGCCGTGCGTGCTGGTGGCCACTCGGTGGCCGGCATGTCCACGAACACGGACGGGCTCGTCATCGACGTCCGGCCGATGAAGAGGATCGAGATCGACGCCCGGGCGCGGCGCGCTGTCGTCGGGGCTGGTGCGACCTGGGCGGAGTTCGACGCGGCTGCCCAGCAGCACGGACTCGCCACCACCGGTGGGCGGGTGTCCTCGACCGGCGTCGCAGGCTTCACGCTGGGAGGCGGGTCCGGCTGGCTCGAACGGAGCTTCGGACTTGCGTGCGACAACCTGCTCTCCGTCGACCTGGTCACCGCGGATGGGGTCGAGGTGCACGCCGACCAGAACAACCACCCCGACCTGTTCTGGGCCCTCCACGGTGGCGGCGGCAACTTCGGGGTCGCGACTGCGTTCGAGTTCGCACTGCACCCGGTCGGACCCGTCGTGCAGGCGGGTCTCCTCGGCTGGCCGACTGCCACGCGCGGCGCCGAGATCGTCCGGGCCTACCGAGACTGGGCAGCGGACTCGCCAGAGGAGATGGGCTCCTGGCTGATCATGTTCACCGGACCCGACGAGGACTTCATCCCCGACCACCTCAAGGGCGTGAACCTGAGCGTCGTGGCGGCGATGTGGCGTGGGGACCCGGACGAGGGACGCGATCGCATGCAGCCGCTGCGGGACCTGGGACCCGAGCTGGACCTGATGGAGCCGATGCCGTACGTGGAGTTCCAGTCCATCCTCGACGATGTCCCGGGGAACCGGCACTACTGGAGCGCGGACTACCACGCCGACTTGCCGGACCCGGCCCTGGACCTGTTCGTCAGCTCCGCCATCAACGCGCCCTCGGCCCTGGCACAGCAGATCTTCCTGCCCTGGGGAGGTGCTGTAGGCCGGGTTCCCGACGACGCGACGCCGATGACGCAGCGGTCCGCGGCGTGGGTGTCCCACCCGTTCGCCGTCTGGGAGAACCCGGCGGACGACAAGGCGAATATCGAGTGGGTGCGCCAGTTCCGCAGCGACATCGCCCCCTGGACCACGGGAGGGGTGTACCTGAACTTCATCGGAGCCGAGGGTCACGACCGGATCCGGAACGCCTACGGCGAGGCGAAGTACCAGCGCCTGGTCGAGGTGAAGACGGAGTACGACCCGGAGAACAAGTTCCGCGGCAACCAGAACATCGCGCCCATGGTGTCCGCCTGAGGCTGGCTGGCCTGGCTCACGCTGGACACGATCGCGCTAACATCGCACCTGACCTGTTGTGGTGAGCATCTCGACGAAAGTCGCGCCCGAACAGCGCATGTGACCCGTTGTGGTCGGTCAGCCGAGCCGGGAACCGGCTAGCTGGCCTGGCTCACGCTGGACATGTTGAAGTCCGGCACGCGCATCGCCGGCGTAGCCGTCCGCGAAAAGTAGTCGCCCCACTCCCGGGAGAAGCTCGGCACGGTCAGGGACGCGTCGGAGAACCGTGCCAGCAGGTCGACAGGGCTCTCGTTGAACCGGAAGTTGTTCACCGCCCCGGTGACCTCGCCGTTCTCGACGAGGTAGACGCCGTCGCGGGTGAGGCCGGTCAGCAGCAGGGTCTGTGGATCCACCTCGCGGATGTACCACAGGCAGGTCAGGAGGAGGCCGCGCTCGACCCCCGAGACCACCTGGTCCATCGAGCGGTCTGCCCCATCGACGGAGACGATCAGGTTGTCGATCGCCGGGGTCACCGGCTGCTCGGTCATCGTGGCCGAGTGGCGGGTCTGCAGCAACGCCGACAGCGAGCCGTCCTTGATCCAGTGCGTGCGCCCGAGGGGCAGTCCGTTGTCGAAGACGCTGCTGGTGTTGCTGCTCGAGGCCGCTGTCACGAAGGGTGCGGACTGCAGGCCGTCGTACCCCGGGTCGGAGAAGACCTGGACCGGGCGGGGGGAGAGGCGCTCGCCGATCCGGGTGCCGCCGCCCGGCCGGGAGAAGACCGACTGCCCCTCGTGGGCCTCGCGGGCCGACGCGCTCCAGTAGGCGTAGATCATGAGGTCCGCGACTGCGGCCGGCGGGAGCACGGTGTCGTAGCGGCCGGCGGGCAGGTCCACGAGGCGCTCGGCCCAGGACAGCCGCTGCGCGAGCTCGGCGTCTAGGGCGGTGGCGTCCACATCGGTGAAGTCCCGGGTGGCGCCGCCGACCCACGCGCTGCGTGTCAGGTCGGTGCTCTTGCCCGTGCAGCCGTAGTGCCCGGTCGGCTGCTCGTGCCGGACCCGGAGCCCGGTCGACGAGCCGAGGTACGTCGTGGTGACGTCATGGTCCACGAAGCCGTAGAGGATCCGGCCCTGGTCCGATACCCGTTTGAAGGCATCACCCAGCGCCGGCGCGAAGCTTCGGTAGACGTCGATCGAGGTCGCGCCGGGGGAGTCGAACCAGTCGTCGGCAGCGTTGCCCAGCACCAGCTGGTTCGCGTCCTCGGCCGGAGTGCTGGCGCGGGCGGCGGCGTCGGCGGCCTCGACGATGTCGTGCACCTGGTCCTTGGACGCGGCGCTGCTGGTCACTGAGCCGGTGG
Source organism: Nocardioidaceae bacterium (assembly GCA_041606495.1). Lineage (GTDB taxonomy): Bacteria > Actinomycetota > Actinomycetes > Propionibacteriales > Nocardioidaceae > Nocardioides_C. The sequence goes on along the minus strand of JBFIWG010000151.1, from coordinate 2,946 downwards.
CGGTGCCCTCTCGGACGCCCACGAAGGAGATCACGGTGACGTCGATGCTGTGCATCACCCCGTTGGTGGTCAGGGTGTTGTTCGCCCAGCGCAGGTTGGCACTGGTGGAGTCACGGACGATGGCGATGCACGAGTCGGCCGTGGAGTGTTTCAGGGCATACTCGACGAGGTCCTGGGGAGTCGGCGCAGGCATGGTGGCTCCTTCAGTGGCCGGCTTCGGCGGTGGTGTTGAGCACGCGGACGTCGCGGAACAGGGCGGAAGGGCATCCGTGGGAGACGGATGCGACCTGTCCCGGCTGGGCCTTGCCACAGTTGAAGGCACCGCCGAGGACCCACGTGTCCGGACCACCGACGGCCTCCATCGAGTTCCAGAACTCGGTCGTCGTCGCCTGGTAGGCCACGTCGCGCAGCTGTCCGGCGAGCCGTCCGTTCTCGATCCGGTAGAACCGCTGCCCGGTGAACTGGAAGTTGTAGCGCTGCATGTCGATGCTCCACGACTTGTCGCCGACGATGTAGATCCCGCGTTCGACGCGGCTGATCAGCTCATCGGTGCTCGGGCCGTTCTCGGCCGGCTGCAGCGACACGTTGGCCATCCGCTGGATCGGGATGTGACCGGGGGAGTCGGCATACGCGCAGCCGTTCGACCGACCCAGGTCCATGGCGTGAGCCATCGAGCGGTCCAGCTGGTACCCGACGAGGACCCCGTCCTTGACGATGTCCCAGGACTGGGTCCGCACCCCCTCGTCGTCGTACCCGATGCTGGCCAGGCCGTGCTCGACGGTCCGGTCGCCGGTGACGTTCATGACCGGTGAGCCGTACTGCAGCGAGCCGAGCTTGTCGTAGGTGGCAAACGACGTCCCGGCGTAGTTGGCCTCGTAGCCGAGCGCCCGGTCGAGCTCTGTGGCATGCCCGATCGACTCGTGAATCGTGAGCCAGAGGTTGGACGGGTCGATCACGAGGTCGTAGTTGCCTGCCTCGACCGAAGGTGCCGAGAGCTTCTCGGCCAGGAGTCCGGGGAGAGCTGCGAGCTCGAGCTGCCAGTCATGCACGTCGCCGACGAGGTACTCCCAGCCACGACCGACCGGCGGCGCGATCGTCCTCATGGAGTCGAACCTGCCTGAGGCATCGTCCACGCCGAACACCTCGACTTCGGGGTCCAGTCGCACCCGCTGCTGGGTCGTCGTCGTTCCCGCGAGGTCGGTGTAGAACTTGTGCTCGACGACCTGCTGCAGCGTCGCGGTCGCGTGGTTGACCGCGGGGGCCTCGAGCAGCTTCTGCGTCCACCCCGCCAGGAGAGCGGCCTTCTCGTTGAGGGGAACCGAGAGCGGGTCGATCTGGTAGCTCGACACCCAGACCGCGTCGTCGTAGACGGGTTCTGCAGCCAGCTCCACGGGTGTCCGAGTCATGGAGGCGGCGACCTGGGCGACCCGGACCGCGGTCTCGGCCACCTGGACTGCCGACTCCGGCGTGAGCACCACTCCCGAGGCGAACCCCCAGGCGCCGTTCAGGATCACGCGTACGGCGAAGCCGAGGTCCTCGGTGTCGCTGGCTCCCTGCAGGTGCCCGTCCCGGATCCGGATCTGTTGTCCGCGTACACGCTCGAAGCGGAAGTCAGCGTGGCTGACCTTGAAGTCCTGCGCACGTGAGAGTGCGGCCTCGGCCAGCCTGCGATACGGGAGGGCGGTGAACGTGGAGTCGATGTCGCTGAGCATCGAGTCGCCAGAGGTCATGAGGCAGAGGCTATGGGGCCTCCGCCACTCAGGTCACGCGGGACACCCCCATACGGGGGCACGAACCCTTGCGCTCCGTGATCGCGTCCGCCGTCGGACGACTAGGTCCAGCCCGGCGGGGGAGACTGCAAGTGAGTCGGGGGCTCGCCCACCCAGAAACCAGGTTGAGGAGAAGCCATGGGCACGGTCGTTGTTCGGTACCGCACCACCGAGGAGGGCGGGGACCCTAATCAGGCGCTCGTCGAGAATGTCTTCAAGGAGCTCGTGAGCTCACAGCCCAAGGGACTGCGGTACGCAACCTTCCGGCTGGCAGACGGGGTCACGTTCATCCACATCGCGATGGTCGAGACGGCCGACGGCTCCAACCCGCTCAACGACTCCTCTGCGTTTGCGGAGTTCCAGCGTGAGCTCATGGACCGGTGTGAGCAGCCGCCTTCGCCGTTGCCCGCGACGATCGTGGGGTCCTACGGCTTCTTCGACTGACCACCTCGGCGCCGAATCAGGTTCGTCCCTCGTCCTCCTGCGCCCGGGTGAGCGTCTCCGAGCGCTCCATCCAGTCGGCGGGAAGGACGTCGTAGCCGGCCTTCATGGCCGCTCGGCACACTTCCGGGTCGTCGTCGACGAGTACGACGACCTCGCTGGTCTCGGCGATTCTGTTCAGTGCCTCGACCTTGGTCAACCGCGCCGGACGACGGTCGCCCTGTGCCCGGAGCACAACACCGCCGGGCGGTAGCTCCTGCCGCGCGAGCCAGGACTCGGTGTCCCCCCTGCACTGCTCTGGGCGCCCGGAGAGGTAGACGATGTCGTAGACCTCGCCGAGTCGGCGCGCGACCTCGAGGCCCTCGTTGAGCACGGGGTCCTTAGGCGCAGCGGAAAAGAATGCCGACCAGTCCTTGGGCGTGGCTGCGATGTGGTGGAGGCGGTGGCGTACGTCGGCAAGCACCCCGTCGATGTCGATGACGGCGACCAACCGCGGGCTCTCTGCCACCAGCGGTCAGCCGACCAGGGTGCGCACGGTGACCGAAGAGCCGCTGCGGGTCTTCTCGACGTGCACCTGTGTCGGGATCCGGTTGCGCAGCTCGCTGACGTGACTGACCACGCCCACGGCCCGGCCGCCGGCGCGCAGGGCGTCCAGGCGGTCCATCACGTCGTCGAGGGTGTCGGCGTCGAGCGTGCCGAAGCCCTCGTCGACGAACAGGGTCTGGATCTCGGTGCC
>JBFIWG010000150.1:0-7695 GCA_041606495.1 Nocardioidaceae bacterium | reverse complement strand
GTGAGGCCCAGGCGTGGGTCGGCGGCCAGCCGGTCGAACACGTCGTTGCGGGTCGCGCCCTGACGCATCTCCAGAGCCACCCCGACCGCTGCCTCCTTGATCGCCTCGTGCGCGACCTCGCGGCCCACGCCGTTGCGCACCGCGGCCATCAGCACCTTGGTCGTGGCCAGGAACGGGAGGTACCGGTCGAGCTCGCGCTGGATCACCGCCGGGAAAGCGCCGAACTCGTCGAGCACGGTGAGGAAGGTCTGGAACAGCCCGTCGGCGGCGAAGAACGCGTCGGGCAGCGCGACCCGGCGGACCACGGAGCAGGAGACGTCGCCCTCGTTCCACTGGTCCCCGGCCAGCTCGCCGACCATCGACAGGTAGCCGCGCAGGATCACCGCGAGGCCGTTCACGCGCTCGCAGGAGCGGGTGTTCATCTTGTGCGGCATCGCCGAGGAGCCGACCTGGCCCTCCTTGAAGCCCTCGGTGACCAGCTCGATCCCCGCCATCAGCCGGATCGTGGTGGCCAGGTTCGACGGACCAGCCACGATCTGGACCAACGCGGAGACCACGTCGAAGTCGAGCGACCGCGGGTACACCTGCCCGACCGAGGTGAGCACGTTGTCGAAGCCGAGGTGGGCCGCGACCCGCTCCTCGAGCGACTGGAGCTTGCTTGCGTCACCGTCAAGCAGGTCGAGCATGTCCTGGGCGGTCCCGACCGGCCCCTTGATGCCGCGCAGCGGGTAGCGGGAGATCAGCTCCTCGAGCCGGGTGAGCGCGACGAGCATCTCGTCGGCCACCGTGGCGAACCGCTTGCCGAGCGTCGTGGCCTGGGCGGCGACGTTGTGCGAGCGACCGGCCATGACGGTGGCCTCGTGCTCGGAGGCGAGCCGGCCGAGCCGGGCCAGCGCTGCGACGACCCGAGCGCGGACCAGCTCCAGGGACGCCTTCACCTGCAGCTGCTCGACATTCTCCGTCAGGTCGCGCGAGGTCATGCCCTTGTGGATGTGCTCGTGCCCGGCGAGCGCGCAGAACTCCTCGATCCGCGCCTTCACGTCGTGCCGGGTGATGCGCTCCCGGTCGGCGATAGACCCCAGGTCCACCCGGTCGATCACCGCCTCGTAGGCCTCGACCACACCGTCGGGAACGTCGATCCCCAGGTCACGCTGCGCCTTGAGCACCGCCACCCACAGCTGCCGCTCGAGCACGATCTTGTGCTCCGGCGACCAGAGCTCGGCGAGGTCCGCACCGGCGTACCGGTTGGCGAGGACGTTGGGGATGGGGTTGCTCACGAGCTACCTCTCAGATGCCGGCAGCGATGTCGCTGCGGTGGTGGCTGCCGTCGATGGCGATCTTCTCGACGCCCTGGTAGGCCTTGGCCCTCGCGTCGCTGACGTCGGAGCCGACCGCGGTCACGGCCAGGACTCGGCCGCCGGAGGTGACCAGCGCGCCGTCGTCGCCGTGGGACGTCCCGGCGTGGATCACGTCGACGCCGTCCAGCCGCTCGGCGTCGAAGATCCCGTGGATGACGTCGCCGGTGCGCGGGGTGTCCGGGTAGTTGTGCGAGGCCACGACGACCGCGACGGCCGCACCGTCCCGCCAGCGCAGAGGCTCGATCTCGGCCAGCCGCCCCTGCGCGGCCGCCTGAAGGACAGCCCCGAGCGGGGACTCGAGCATGGACAGCAGCGGCTGGGTCTCCGGGTCACCGAACCGCACGTTGAACTCGATCACCCGGACGCCCCGCCCCGTCAGAGCTAGACCGGCGTAGAGCAGGCCCTGGAACGGGGTGCCGCGGCGGGCCATCTCGTCGACGGTGGGCTGGAGCACCCGGTCCGTGACCTCACGGACCAGGCCTTCCGGCGCCCACGGCAGAGGCGTGTAGGCACCCATCCCGCCGGTGTTCGGTCCGGCGTCGTCGTCGCCGACCCGCTTGAAGTCCTGCGCCGGCTGGAGCGGTACGACGGTGCGGCCGTCGGTGATCGCGAACAGCGAGACCTCCGGCCCGTCGAGGAACTCCTCGATCACCACCCGGTCGCAGCGGGCGGCGTGTGCCAGCGCGGCGTCACGGTCCTCGGTGACCACCACGCCCTTGCCCGCGGCGAGGCCGTCGTCCTTGACGACGTACGGCGGTCCGAACGCGTCCAGGGCGTCGGACACCTCTTCCGGCGTCGTGCACACGTGCGCCATCGCCGTCGGCACCTCGGCGGCGGCCATGACGTCCTTGGCGAACGCCTTCGAGCCCTCCAGCCGGGCCGCCTCCCGTGACGGCCCGAAGCAGTCGATGCCTCGAGCGCGCACCGCGTCGGCCACACCCGCTACGAGCGGCGCCTCGGGGCCGACCACGACCAGGTCGACGCCGAGCTTCTCCGCCAGGGACGCGACCGCCTCCCCGTCGGTGGCGTCCACGTCGTGCAGCTCGGCGACACCGGCGATGCCGGGATTGCCCGGCGCGGCATGCACCTCGGTGACGTTCGGGTCGCGGGACAGTGCCAGGGCGAGCGCATGCTCACGCCCACCGGTGCCGATGACGAGTGTCTTCACAGTGGCCAATCCTAGGTACTGCACGATGAGTCTTTGTCAGGCCGGACGCCCCGGACAGGTCGGTCACTCAGCGCAGGAGGATGGTCTGCTCCCGGCCGGGGCCGACGCCGACCGCCCAGAACGGTGCACCCGACATCTCCTCGAGAGCGCGGACGTAGTTCTGTGCGTTCTTGGGCAGCTCGTCGAAGCTGCGGCAGCCGGAGATGTCCTCGTTCCAGCCGTCGAGGTACTCGTAGACCGGCTTGGCGTGGTGGAACTCCGACTGGGTCATCGGCATCTCGTCCTGCCGGACACCGTCGACGTCGTAGGCCACGCAGACCGGGATCCGGTCCCAGGAGCCGAGTACGTCGAGCTTGGTGAGGCAGAACTCGGTGAGCCCGTTCACCCTCGCGGCGTAGCGGGCGACCACCGCGTCGTACCAGCCGCAGCGCCGGTTGCGTCCGGTGCTCACACCGACCTCGCCGCCGATCTCCCACAGCTTCTCGCCGTCGGCGTCGAACAGCTCGGTCGGGAACGGCCCCGACCCCACCCGGGTGGTGTAGGCCTTGATCACGCCGATCACCCGGTCGATCCGGGTGGGACCGACACCGGCTCCGGTGCTGGCACCGCCGGCCACCGGGTTGCTGGAGGTGACGAACGGGTAGGTGCCGTGGTCCACGTCCAGCATGGTCGCCTGGGCGCCCTCGAACAGCACGGTCTTGCCCTCGTCGAGAGCGCGGTTCAGCAGCAGGCTGGTGTCCGCGATCATCGGGCGCAGCCGGTCGACGTAGGAGAGCAGCTCCTCGACGACCTCCTCCACGCCGATCGAGCGCCGGTTGTAGACCTTGACCAGAATCTGGTTCTTCAGGTCCAGCGCCGCCTCGACCTTGTCGCGCAGGATCTTCTCGTCGAGCAGGTCCGCGACCCGGATCCCGGTCCGGTTGATCTTGTCCGCGTAGGTGGGGCCGATGCCGCGGCCCGTCGTACCGATCCGGTTCTTGCCGAGGAAGCGCTCGGTGACCTTGTCCATCGTGGTGTGGTACGACGTGATCAGGTGCGCGTTGGCGGAGACCACGAGCCGGCTGGTGTCCACGCCACGCTCGTTCATGCCGTCAACCTCACGGAACAGTGCGCCGGGGTCGACCACCACTCCGTTGCCGATCACCGACGTGCAGCTCGGAGTCAGGATGCCGCTGGGCAGCAGGTGCGTGGCGAATTTCTCGCCGTTCACGACGATCGTGTGACCGGCATTATTTCCGCCCGATGTCCGCACGCAATAATCCATGCTGGAGCCGAGCTGGTCGGTCGCCTTGCCCTTGCCCTCATCGCCCCACTGGGCACCGAGGATCACAATCGCGGGCATCTGAGCACCCCTCTCGCTGGCCGATCGGGTCGGGAGCGGGTGTGTCACCCACCGACCCCGGTCACGTCTCGCCGGGGCAGCACGGCCAGACAAAAAAGAAGCCCCGGATGTGCAACAGCACCGGGGCTCTTGCGACGACACGATAACAGAGGCGGCAGATCGGGCTGTAGTCTCCGGCCCGTGGACCCACTCCTCCTGATCACCAACTCCGAGGCCGGCACGACCGATGCCGAGAACGTGGAGAAGGCTCTCGCCGTTCTCCGTGAGGCCACGGACGTCGAGGTGTGCTCGACCGGCAACCCTGGCGAGCTGGACGGAGTGCTGCACCGCCGCGGTGGTCGCCGCGTCGTGGTGGCCGGCGGCGACGGGAGCCTGCACGCGGTGGTCGCTGCGCTGCATCGTCGCCAGGAGCTGGCGGACACCGTGATCGGCTTGATCCCGCTGGGCACCGGCAACGACTTCGCCCGCGGCCAGGGCATCCCGCTCGACCCGGAGGAGGCCGCCGGCCTGGTCGTCCGGGGCGAGGTGCGCCCGGTAGACCTGATCGTGGACTGCGCGGGCCAGGTGGTGGTCAACAACGTGCACATCGGGGTCGGTGCGCAGGCCAGCCGCAAGGCCCACAAGTGGAAGGGCCGGCTCGGCCGGGTCGGGTACGGCGTCGGCGCCGCGCTGGCCTCCGTCAACCCGCCGTTCGTGCGGCTGCGGATCGAGGTGGACGGCGAGGAGATCGCCGACGTGGCCCACCCAGTGCTGATGATGGCGATCGGCAACGGTTCCCGAGTCGGCGGCGGTGCGGAGATCACCCCTGACGCGGACCCGGAGGACGGCAAGATGGACATCATGGTGTCCTTCGCGATCGGGCCTCTCGCCCGCTTCGGCTACGCCTTCAGGTTCCGCAAGGGCGAGCACACCGACCGCGACGACGTGCTGTACCTCCGCGGCACACAGGTCTCGGTGTCGGGGCAGTCGTTCTACTGCAGCGCGGACGGCGAGGTGCAGGGACCCGAGCGCAACCGCACCTGGCGCATCGAGCCGCGTGCCTTCACGATGACCCTGCCCGGCTAGTCAGATCCAGCCGCGTCGTACCGCCTCGACGCCTGCCTGAAACCGGGACTCCACCCCGAGCTCGGCGAGCATGTCGGCCACCCGACGTCGCACGGTGCGCAGGCTCAGCCCCAGTGCGCGGGCGATCTGCTCGTCCTTGGCGCCCGCCGCCAGCTGGTCGAGGAGCAGACGACGGTCCCGTCCGCGCTCGCCGGACTCGGTCTGCGCGTCGAGACCCGGGATCGCCATCGCCCGCTCCCACATGCTCTCGAACAGCGCGGTCAGGGCACCCACCAGGGACTCCTCCCGTACGACGAGCCGACGGCCGGTGTTCACGCCCCAGCGGTCCGGGATGAGCGCAGCGTGTGAGCCCATGATCGAGATCCGGCACGGGATGGCCGCGAGGATCCGCACCTGCTCGCCCGCCTCCGCCCTCCCGCGCACGACGTCGGGCGCCTCCTCCAGCACCCGCGCCGGGTAGATGGCCCGTGACTTGCGACCGCTCTCGACGAGCCCCTGGACCCACTCGTCGATGTCGTTGCTCACCGGCAGTCGCCACTGGTCCGGCCGCAGCCACATCAGGTCGCCGGTCGAGGCGCTGCTCAGGTTCTTGATCAGGGCGACCACGTCGCCCTCCACGGCCTGGACCTGCACCGGCGTACCCGTGGTACTCAGGGCCGCCTTGTGCTCCGCGGTCAGCGCGGGAACCTGCGACCTCAAGGACTCGAGCTGCAGGCTGAGCCGGGCCAGGCGTTGGCTCTCCTCAGAGATCACCCGACCGAGAACCTGCTCGGGAGGGCGGGCGGTGACCACGTCACCTTGGACCATGACCAGACCCGCGACCATCAGCGGCGTGAGGTTCTTCTGCACGTCCGTCACCTCGACGCCCAGCAGCTCGCTCAGGGTCGCCTGCGTGGCTCCGGAGTTGCGGAGCACGAGACGGTAGATCTGCTCGTCGTCACGGGTCAGTCCGAGCATGGACAGGGGCGCCGGATCGTCGCTTCGGAGAGCCATTTTGGCAGCATAGTGTCAATGGCAGGAAGCGGACAGTCTTTACCTCGGAAGCGCTGCCATTCTTGGGGGTGCAAACGGCCGCGACATACGGGGGACACGGAGTCACGGCCCGAGCACGAAAAGTCGAAGCGCCGGAATCGCAGCAGGGGACGATTCCGGCGCTTCGCCTTTGTTGCGCCGGAATCGTCCTGCTGTAACGCGGGGTTATGGTCGCTCTACAAGCGTTATGACACCTGCAAAGCGTCAACAGCGCTTGCTATCAGCGGTCAGTCGGCCAACAGCTCGTCGTGAGCCGTCGCGCTCGAGTCGCGAAGGAACTCCGAGCACCGGGTGGCCTCCGGGGCCTCGCCGATCCGGTCGGCAGCCTTCGCGAGAGCGGCGAGCGCGCGCAGGAAGCCGCGGTTCGGCTCGTGCTCCCACGGGACCGGCCCGTGTCCCTTCCACCCGTTGCGGCGCAGCAGGTCCAGGCTGCGGTGGTACCCAACTCGGGCGTAGGCGTACGCCGTCACGTCGTCCACCTCCCCTGACTCGAGGGCGGCCTCGGCCAGAGTTGCCCAGGCGATCGGTGACTCGGGGTGCGACCTGACCACCTCGGTCGCTGCCTTCCCGGAGGCGAGCTCGTCAGCGGCAGGGTCAGCGGGCAGGTGCGTGGGCGGCGGTCCCGCCATCAGGTCGTTGAAGGTCATGCCCCCATCTTCCACGTCGCGCGTCGGGAGGTTCAGGCGCCCCTTCGCCAGAGGGGCAGGTCGCCGTACAGCGCCAGCGTCTGGTTGAACTCCTGCCACAGCCGACCCTTGGTCCGCACCCGAGCCCGCCCGAACAGGTCAGCCAAGACGACTCGCGACATGCCCAACCGTAGCGAGCGGAGCTGGTCCTCACGCCTCTTCTCCTCCCAGAGGATCTCCTCGACGGGGCGATCGGCCACGCCTCCGCGCTCGCGGCCGACGTACTTCACCCGACCGTCGAACTCGAACAGGTGGGCGCCCACCCGCAGGTCGACCACCGCCCGGAAGGTGCCCGTGTCGACGACGTACTGCGTCTCCGGTACGCCGATGTCGAGCTCGAGGATGAGGAGCCGGGTCAACGTCTCACCCACGGACTGGGCGCCTCCATCCACGACCCGAGCCGCAGCCCGCGCGGCGGTCACGCCAGGCCAGTTCTGCATGCGGGCCAGTGCCGCCTCCAGCTGCTCGCGCGTGGTCCCCTCACGCAGCGCGGCATCGCCGGCGACCACCGCCGACTCGAACCCGGCGTGCCGACCGATGTCGAGACACGTGCGGGCGGGCGAGGTGACCCTGAGGCCTCCGAGATCGACCACGTCATCCTTGCCCAGCGCCGCCAGGTGATGGCACACACCGTGCTCGGTGCGGGATCCGGTCACACCGGGTCGAGTGACGTGGACCAGCTCTCGTCCGGAGGGTCGCAGCGGCAGCCCGAGCAGCGCGGCGGCCGACTGGTGGCTGACCACGGCGTCGCCGCGAAGGTTCAGCGCGGCCGCCCGGACCTGCAACACGTAGCGAGCATCATCTGAGGCCGCTTCCCACAGTCGGCGCTCGACGTACACACCGCGACGAATGGTGGACCAGCTGCCGAAGTGGCCGGTGACCGTGCGCAGCTCCCGCTCGGTGTAGCCGCAGTCGACGGCTTGCCGCCGAGTCACGACACCACCCTGTTTCGCGGCCAGACCGGCCAGCCGTGGTCGCATGCTCGACTCGAATGCCATGCCACAGACTCTGCGGCGGCCAGCGACCCGATGCGTCACATCCGCG
>JBFIWG010000149.1:0-7723 GCA_041606495.1 Nocardioidaceae bacterium | reverse complement strand
GCGCTCTGCGCTCTGCTCCTGGCCGATCGCGGCGAGCTCGACCTCGACGTCCCCGTGTCGACGTACTGGCCGGAGCTGACCGCTGGGACCACGATGCGGCAGGTGCTCGCCCACCAGTCGGGCCTGGTTGCCCTCGACGAGGACCAGCCGGAGGAGGCCTTCTACGACTGGGATCTGCTGTCCGGCCGGCTCGCCGCGCAGGAACCGACCTGGGAGCCGGGCACGGCGCACGGAGAGTCGGCGCTGTTCTACGGACACCTCGTGGGCGAAGTCGTCCGCCGCATCGACGGCCGCACGCTGGGCCGCTTCCTCCGCGAGGAGGTGTGCGCTCCCCTGGGGCTCGACTTCCACGTCGGGCTCAGCGACGCGGACCAGCGCCGGGTGGCCGACCTGACCGGGTACGACGAGGAGTTCCGCAGCTCCATGAGCGACGACCGCAACCCGTTGTTCCAGCGGGCCCTGAACAACCCACCGGGTGCACTCGAACCTGACGTGGTGAACGGGACCCGCTGGCGCTCTGCTGAGATCCCCGCCGTGAACGGGCACGGCACGGCCCGCGCCGTGGCCGGCATGTACGTCGCGCTCCAGCAGGGCAGCCTGCTCTCCGAGGGAATGCTCGACCAGGCGCGCCGGGTGCACGCGAGTGGGCCCGACCAGGTGCTCGGCGGCGATCACGCATGGGGCCTCGGGTTCGCGCTCGATCCGGACGGCTACGGAATGGGCGGGCTCGGAGGCAGCTTCGGCTGGTGGAGCGAGGTCGGCCAGTACGCCCTCGGCTACGTGACCAGCCACATCGGTGACCACGCTCGGGGGGACCGTCTCGAGAACGCGATACGAGAGGTTCTGGACCTCCCGCCCGTCTAGGATGTGGCGCACGGCTCGACGACGTCTGAGGTGACCTTGAGCTTCGACGCCCAGCAGATGACCTCCGTTCTCCTGATCGGGGCGTTCGTGATGCTCGCGGCGATCCTCGCGGTGCGGGTCTCGGTCGGCGTCGGTCTTCCCAGCCTGCTGCTCTACCTGCTGATGGGCGTAGTGCTCGGCGAGATCGGGATCAACTTCACCGACGCCAACGTCGCCCACGCCCTCGGCTTCGCCGCCCTGGTGCTGATCCTCGCCGAAGGTGGTCTGACCACCCACTGGGGTGAGATCCGACCGGCGATGAAGATGGGCGTCGCGCTGGCGACTCTCGGCGTCGCGGTCAGTGTCACCGTCGTCGCGGTCGTCGGCCACTTCCTCTTCGGCCTCGACTGGCAGCTCGCGGTGCTTCTCGGTGCGGTCACATCTCCGACCGACGCTGCTGCGGTGTTCTCGGTGCTTCGCCGGGTCCCGCTGCCGCGCGGCTTGACCGGAGTCCTGGAGGCCGAGTCCGGCCTCAACGACGCACCAACGGTTCTGCTCGTCACACTGGTCAGCACCGGAGCCGCTCTCGACCACGGCGTGCTCGGCTTCGCCGGGATCGTGGTCTACGAGCTCGCGGTCGGCGTCGCGGGCGGCCTGCTGGTCGGCTTCGGCGGCGCCTGGGTGATGCGCCGGGTCGCCCTCCCGGCGTCGGGCCTCTACCCGCTCGCAGTACTCACCCTGACCGTCCTCGCCTACGCCGGCTGCTCGTACATCCACGCCTCCGGGTTCGCCGCCGTCTACGTCTCGGCACTGGTGCTCGGAAACTCCGAGCTGCCGCACCGCGCGGCCACCCGGTCGTTCTCCGAGGGCGTCGCGTGGATCGCGCAGATCGGGCTGTTCGTGATGCTCGGCCTCCTCGTCCAGCCCGCACGGCTCTCCTCCGAGCACGTGGTGATCGCGGTCCTCGCCGGACTCGTCCTGACCTTCGTGGCGCGACCACTGTCGGTGATCGCCTGCTCCTGGGCACGCCGCATGTCATGGCGGGAGCAGGCGTTCGTGTCCTGGGCGGGGCTGCGCGGAGCCGTGCCGATCGTGCTCACCACGATCCCGCTGGCCAAGGGCGTGGACCGGGCGGCCGAGCTGTTCGACATCGTCTTCGTGATGGTCGTCATCTACACGCTGCTCACCGGGCCCACCCTGCCCTGGGCCGCCCGCGTGATGCGCGTCGCGAGGAGGGACGAGCCACGCGACCTGGACGTGGAGGCCGCGCCGCTGGAGCGGATCGCCGCGGACCTGCTCCAGATCAGCATCACCCGCAAGTCACGCCTGCACGGGGTCGAGGTCAGCGAGCTGCGGCTGCCGACGGGAGCCTCGGTCTCGCTGGTGGTGCGCGACGGTCACAGCTTCGTGCCGGACGACCGGACCGTGCTCAAGCGCGCCGACGAGCTGCTGGTGGTCACGCCCCGGAAGGTGCGCGAAGAGACCGAGGACCGGCTGCGAGCGGTGTCCAGGTCCGGGCGGCTGGCGCACTGGTGGGGTGAGGACGGCAGCCGGCCGAGCTAGCTGGCCTGGCCGGCGTCCTCGGCCGCCACGGGCACGCAGACCTCCTGGGCAGACTTCACCGTCAGGGACCGCTGCGCCTTCGCCAGGCGCTTGAACTTGTCGCCCACCAGCACGTCGACTCCGGGACCGAGGTCGCGCTCGGAGACCGTCACCTTCGTCTTCTTGCCGAACTGTCGGGCGACCAGCCGGGCCTCGATGTCATCCTTGGTCGCCGCGAGGACCTTCACCTTGCCGACGTTCAGGTCGGAGGGCGCGTTGCCGACGTCGCCCGCCTTGAACCCTCGGCTCGTCAGCGCATCGAGGGTGTCGCCGGCCAGCCCGGACCGGGTGCCTCCGTTGAACACACTCACCCTGACCTGCCGCGCGCGGATCTTCTGACCGGCCTTGATCTCCTGGGGCGTGCAGGTGGCGGTCGGCTCCTCGGCGACGGTCTCGTCGGAGGGGATCTCCGCGAACAGCGCCCGCCAACCCCAGGTCGCCGCGAACACGAGGAAGCCGATCAGGACCACCATCGTGAGGGCCGTGATGATCTGTTGACGTCGCATGGTCAGCCTGCCATCGGGTGGACGCGGGCGTGGAGAACGGGCCGCTGGTGCAGGGCAGCCCGGAGCGCGCGGTGCAGGCCGTCCTCGAGGTACAGCTCGCCGCGCCACTCGACGACGTGAGCGAACAGGTCTCCGTAGAACGTGGAGTCCTCGTCCAGCAACGCGGCGAGCTGCAGGGTGTCCTTGGTGGTGGTCAGCTCGTCGAGCCGCACCTGGCGAGGGGGCAGCGCGGCCCAGTCCCGGTTGGACAGCCCGTGCTCGGGATAGGGGCGACTGTCGCCCACGCGCTTGAAGATCACGCCCGTCAGCATAGTGACCTAGGCTCGGGCACATGACTGAGCCGGTTGCGGATGCCCCCAAGTCAGACCATCCGATCGCCGAGGCGGTCGCGCCCGGGTACCAGTTCGACGGCCCGGCGCTCGAGCTCGGCGCCCTGATGGTCAACGCCGAGCAGCTCGTCGACGTACCCATCCGGATCCCGCTCGGCATGCTCAACCGGCATGGGCTCGTGGCCGGCGCGACCGGCACCGGAAAGACCAAGACCCTGCAGCTGTTGGCCGAACAGCTCTCCGACCATGGCGTCGCTGTGTTCGCACCCGACATCAAGGGGGACCTGTCGGGGTTGTCGGTGCCGGGGGAGGATCACCCCAAGATCGCCGAGCGTGCCACGTCGGTGGGTCAGCAGTGGCAGGCGACCGGGTTCCCCGTCGAGTTCTTCGCACTTGGCGGCGAGGGCACGGGGATCCCGTTGCGCGCGACGATGTCGTCCTTCGGCCCCACGCTGCTGTCGAAGGTGCTCGACCTCAACGACACCCAGGAGTCCTCGCTGGCGCTGGTGTTCCACTACGCCGACCAGGCAGGGTTGCCGCTGCTCGACCTCGCCGACCTGCGGGCAGTCCTGAACTTCCTCACCTCCGACGAGGGGAAGGCCGACCTCAAGGAGATGGGAGGTCTCTCGTCCGCGACCGTGGGCGTGATCCTGCGGGAGCTGATCGTCTTCCAGAACCAGGGCGCGGACGCGTTCTTCGGTGAGCCCGAGATCGACACCAACGACTTCCTGCGTACGACGGACGACGGCAAGGGCGTGATCTCCCTCGTCGAGCTGCCAGAGCTGCAGAACCGTCCCGTCGTGTTCTCCACCTTCTTGATGTGGCTGCTCGCCGATCTCTTCAACGACCTGCCTGAGGTCGGCGACGTCGACAAGCCCAAGCTGGTGTTCTTCTTCGACGAGGCGCACCTGCTCTTCAAGGACGCGTCCAAGGCGTTCCTGGAGTCGATCGCCCAGACCGTGCGGCTGATCCGGTCCAAGGGGGTGGGCGTCGTCTTCGTGACGCAGAGCCCGACCGACGTACCCGACGAGGTTCTCTCCCAGCTCGGGTCGCGGGTCCAGCACCAGCTGCGCGCGCACACGCCCAACGACGCCAAGGCGCTCAAGGCGACAGTGAACACCTACCCGATCTCGGCCTACGACGACCTCGGCGAGGTGATCACCACCCTGGGCATCGGGGAGGCCGTGGTGACGGTGATGGACGAACGCGGCGCGCCGACCCCGGTGGCGTGGACCCGATTGCGGGCGCCGGAGTCGCTGATGGGCCCCGCCGACGCGGCCGCCATGCAGTCAGCGGTGCAGGCCTCGCCGCTGTTCGCGAGGTACGCCGAGACGATCGACCGTGAATCGGCACGCGAACGGCTGGCCGCCAAGCTCGAGGCCGGTGCGGCGACCGCCCGCACGGAGCCGGCCCAGCCACCGGCCGAGTCGAAGGTGAGCTACCCCCGCCCGCGGAAGGAGGAGGAGGGCAGCGTCGTGCACGACCTCCTCAACTCCCAGGTGACCAAGGACCTGGCGCGCACGGCGGCCCGGGAGATCTTCCGCGGCATCTTCGGCACGGCGCGCCGCCGGTAGCCGCGCAAGATTGCTTCTCCCAGACCGATTACTTCTGCGGAGCTCGCTGGTCAGTACGGGTGACAGGTTCTATCCGTACCGAGAAAGAGGAGCTCTCTCATGGGCCGCATGCTGTTCGTCAACCTCGCTGTCACCGACCTGACGAAGTCGGTCGACTTCTTCACCCAGCTCGGCTTCAGGTTCAACCCGCAGTTCACCGACGAGAAGGCCGCCTGCATGGAGCTGAGCGACTTCTCCTTCGTCATGCTGCTGACCCACGACTTCTTCGCCACCTTCGCGACCGCACCGATCGTCGACCCGAAGGTCGGCAGGGAGGCGATCGTGGCAGTCTCGGCTGTCAGCCGCGACGAGGTCGACTCCCTGTGCGACCGGGCGCTCGAGCTGGGTGCTTCTCAGGCGATGTGGTCGATCGACGAGGGGTTCATGTACGGCCGGAGCTTCCACGACCCCGACGGTCACCACTGGGAGGTCCTCTACATGGACCCCAGCGTCGTCGAGCCGCAGTAGGGTCGTGCCCGTGACCGACCTCGCCGACGAGACAGTTGCCGCTCCCGCCAGTCCGGTGGACGACCGCTACCGCCCTGAGCTGCTGGCGCACTGCTACCGCATGCTGGGGTCGGTGCACGACGCCGAGGACCTGGTCCAGGAGACCTACCTGCGTGCCTGGCGCTCGCGGGACCGGTACGAAGGCCGGGCATCCGTGCGCACGTGGCTGCACAAGATCGCCACCAACGTCTGCCTGAACGCTCTGGAGAGCCGAGCCCGGAGGCCTCTTCCATCCGGGCTCGGCGCCGAGGCCGCGGACCCACTGGCCAGCCTGACCGAGCAACCCGAGGCGGCCTGGCTGGAACCGGTGCCCGACGCGCTGGTGGCCGGCCGCGCTCAAGATCCGGCAACCCTGGTCGAGGGGCGCCAGAGCATTCGCCTCGCCTTCATCGCCGCCCTTCAGCACCTGCCGGCCAGGCAGCGGGCGGTACTGGTCCTGCGCGACGTGCTCCAGTGGAAGGCGGCCGAGGTCGCTGAGCTGCTAGGTACGTCGACTGCCTCGGTCAACAGCGCGCTGCAGCGTGCTCGGGCTCAGCTGGACCAGATACGGCTGACCGAGGACGCCGTCGTCGACGAGACGACCCCGGTGCAGCGTGGTCTGCTCGACCGGTACGTCGCCGCGTTCGAGAACTACGACATGGAGCAGATGGTCCAGCTCTTCTCCGCGGATGCGGTGTGGGAGATGCCGCCGTTCGAGGAGTGGTTCCGAGGCGGCGAGGACATCGCCCGTCTGATCAGCACGCACTGCCCCGCGAGCGAACCCGGCGACATGCGCATGCTCCCGACCCAGGCGAACGGGCAGCCCGCCTTCGCGCTCTACATGCGCGCCGAGGACGGCGTGCACCGCGCGTTCCAGATCCAGGTGCTGACCCTGCGGGACGAGCGGGTCTCGCACGTGGGCGCCTTCTTCGACACCAGGCTGTTCGCGACGTTCGGGCTGCCGGAGATCTATCCGGGATGAGCTCCGAGTCGCCGGTCTCCTCCTGCGGCGCTCCCGGCAGGCGCCACGTGGGTGACGGTTCGTTCGACACGCGTTCGATGGGCTTGGTGGACACCTGTGGATGTGCTCTTCTTCGTGGTTCTGCCAAAGGTGAGCCGCCGAGACAGTGACGCGTGACGGTCTTGACGGAACGCCCCTACACGATCGGTACGGACTCGGGTGAAGGCCATCCTGCTGAGCGGCACGTGCGCGCTCATGGTGTCGTTGCTCATCACGCGCTGGGCGATCCCGCAGTTCGCAGCCTGGGGCCTTGGGCAGCTGATCCGTGAGGATGGGCCAAGGACGCATCATCTGAAGCGCGGCACGCCGACGATGGGCGGCGCCGTCATCGTGATCTCGGTGGTGATCGGCTATGCGTTCGCCAAGCTGCTGACATGGGACCTGCCTTCGCGGCCCGCGCTCCTCCTGCTCTTTCTCTTGGTGGGCATGGCCGGGGTCGGCTTCCTCGACGACTTCATCAAGGTCAGGAAACAGCGCAGCCTCGGCCTTCGGAGCAAGGCCAAGCTGGTGGGCCAGACCGTCGTCGGTCTCACGTTCGGAGTCCTCGCGCTTCATCCCGCCCCCGATGACAGGGCCGTAGCCGCTGTCTCCCACCGGCTGTCTCTCGTGCGTGACTTCGGCCCGGAGCTGCCTTGGGTGATCGTCATGGCCCTCATCTGGCTCATCGTGAACGGGACCAGCAACGCCACGAACCTTGTTGACGGACTCGACGGGCTGCTCACCGGCAGCGCCACGATGGTCTTCGCCGCCTACACCATCATCGGCATCTGGCAGAACAACCACCTGTGCGGATCCGCCACCGCGGCGAACGGCTTGTGCTACGAGGTAGCCTCCCCGCTGGATCTGGCTACCGTCGCAGCCGCTCTGGCCGGCGCCTGCTTCGGGTTCCTGTGGTGGAACGCAGCTCCGGCCAGGATCATCATGGGAGACACCGGCTCCCTTGCGCTGGGGGCAGCCATGGCCGGGCTCGCGCTCCTGACTCGGACCGAGCTGCTCCTGATCGTCCTCGGGGGCTTGTACGTAGCCGTCACCGGGTCGGTGATCCTCCAGGTGTCGTGGTTCAAGCTGAGTAGGCGCACCACCGGAGTGGGCAAACGGATCTTCCGCATGACGCCGCTCCACCATCACTTCGAAATGCTGGGTTGGGAGCAGGTGACGGTGGTGATCCGCTTCTGGATCATCACCGGAGTCTGCGTCGTGGCTGCGCTCGGGATCTTCTACAGCGACTGGGTGGTGAGTCCACGCTGAATCTCCGCCCGCACCTGCGGAGCTCATTCGCGCACAGGTAACCGGAGACCAACGACCAAACGCCGGGTCGGACTC
>JBFIWG010000148.1:0-7767 GCA_041606495.1 Nocardioidaceae bacterium | reverse complement strand
TGCCGTGCGGTCTAGACGGCGTCCCTGGCCTGGGCGGCCAGGGCCCGCGCGATGTCAGCACGTCCTTCACGGACGTACCGCTTGGCAGCCGGGTTGGCCTCCGAGGTCGCCAGCCACGCGTCCACGGTGTCGAGGGTCTCCTGGTTCGCCAGGGCCTTCGGGAACATCCACTCCAGGACCACGGACGCGCGCTGCACGCCCTTCTCCTCCCAGATGCTCGAGGCAACGTCGAGGTAGCGGGAGACGAACGGCTTGAGCACCTCGTCCTGGCCGGCCACGTTGAACGCCAGCGCGATGCTGCGCTGGGTCTCGTTGGCGACGTCGTCACGGACCACGGCGTCGCGCCACGCCTGCTCCTTGGCATCGGCGGTCGGCCGGACCGCCAGCGCTGCGGCTGCGGACTCCTGGCCGGAGATGGTGTTGTCGCGACCGAGCTCCTCCTCGATCCGGTCGCGCTCGGCGTTGCCGTTCGCGGCCAGCGACTGCAGCAGCGTCCACCGAAGGTCGGTGTCCACCGCCAGCCCCTCCACCGTGACGCTGCCGTCGAGCAGCCCGGCGAGCCGGGCGAGCGCCTCGTCGCTGTGGGCGGCGGCCGCGTAGGCACGGGCGAACGCGAGCTGGTGGTCACTGCCGGCCTCGGCCGCGTCGAGAAGCTCGCTGAGCCCCTGCTCCCAGGTAGCCCGCAGACGGTCCCGGGTGGCCGGGTTGGAGTACTGCGTCACGGCCTGCTTGGCATACATCGGGAGCCTGCTGACCGCCATCAGGTCGGTCTCCTGGCCGATGCCGCGGAGCACCAGGGTCACGAAGTCGGTCGCCGCCATCTCGGCGTCACGCGTCATGTCCCACGCCGCGCCCCAGCACAGGGCCCGCGCCAGGGAGTCGTCGAGGGTGTCGATGCCGTTCACGACGGTAGCGAGCGAGCGCTCGTCGAGGCGGATCTTGGCGTAGGTCAGGTCACCGTCGTTGAGCAGCACAAGGTCGGGCTGCTTCTGGCCGACCAGTGCTGACACCTCGGTGCGCTCGCCGTTGACGTCGGTCTCCACGGAGGTACGACGGACCAGCCGGCCGTTCTCGCTGTCGTAGAGACCGACGGCGATCCGGTGGCGGCGCAGGGTCGGGAAGTCCGGGTGGGCCGACTGCTTCACCGCGAACGAGGTGAACGTGCCCTCGGCGTCGACCTCGAAGTCGGCGGCGAGGGTGTTCACACCCGAGGTCTGCAGCCACTCCTTCGCCCACGACTGCAGGTCGCGACCGGAGGCCTTCTCCAGCGCGCCGAGCAGGTCGGAGAGCTCGCTGTTGCCGAACTCGTGCGCCTTGAAGTAGGCGCGCAGGCCGGTGAGGAAGTCCTGCTCACCGACCCAGGCCACCAGCTGCTTCAGCGCCGAGGCGCCCTTGGCGTAGGTGATGCCGTCGAAGTTCACCTCGACGGCCTCGAGGTCGTAGTTGTCGGCCGCGATCGGGTGGGTGGAGGGCAGCTGGTCCTGGCGGTAGGCCCAGTTCTTGCGGGCGTTGGTGAAGCCGGTCCACGCCTCGTCGTACTGGGTCGCCTGGACGGAGGCGTGGTGTGAGGCCCACTCGGCGAAGGACTCGTTGAGCCAGAGGTCGTCCCACCAGCGCATGGTGACCAGGTCGCCGAACCACATGTGCGCCATCTCGTGCAGGATCGTGTTGGCGCGCTGCTCGTAGAAGGAGCGGACCTGGCGGCTGCGGGGGAGGTACTCATCGCGGAAGGTGACGCAGCCTGCGTTCTCCATCGCGCCCATGTTGTACTCCGGCACGTAGAGCTGGTCGTACTTGCCGAACGGGTAGGGGTAGTCGAAGGCTTCCTCGAAGAAGGCGAAGCCCTGCTTGGTGACCTCGAGCAGGTCGTCGACGTCGAGGAACTGCTTCATCGACTGGCGGCAGTAGTGGCCCAGCGAGATGTCGCCGTGCTTGCCGGAGTAGGAGTCCATGACCTCGTGGTACTCACCGGCCACCAGCGCGGTGATGTAGGTCGACATCCGCTCGGTGGTCGGGAAGCGCCAGACGGCCTTGCCCTCGCCCGCGTCCACCGGCTCCGGGGTCGGGGCGTTCGAGACGACCTTCCAGTCCGCGGGAGCGGTCACCGTGAAGGTGAAAACCGACTTCAGGTCGGGCTGCTCGAAGGTGGTGTACACCCGGCGCGCGTCCGGCACCTCGAACTGGGTGTAGGTGTACACCCGGTCGTCGGCGGGGTCGACGAAGCGGTGCAGGCCCTCACCGGTGCGGCTGTAGGTGCAGTCGGCGACCACCTTCAGCTCGTTCTGGGCGGCGAGGCCGTCGAGCTGGATGCGGTGGTCGCGGTACACGTCGGCCGGGTCCAGCGACTTCCCGTTCAGGGTCAGCTCGCGGATCGTCGCGCCGACCAGATCGGCGAACGTGGAGGCTCCAGGCTGCGTGCACGAGAACCGGATCACGGTCGTCGAGCCGAAGGTCTTGTCGGACGTGGTCAGGTCGAGGTCGATGTCGTAGGAGTCGACGCTGAGGATCTCGGCGCGAGCGCGCGCTTCGTCCCGAGTGAGGTTGGTTCCAGGCATGTGGGCATCCTTACACCCGGTCCTGGGAACAATCCAAACGGTTTAGGCATTTTGCCTGGTAGCCGGGGCGACGCAGGCCGCAGCCCGCAGACCGACCGAGGAGAGCCCTCGCATGAGCGAGAACACCGAGCACGCGCCCATCGACCGCACGCCCGTCGACTTCTGGTTCGACCCGCTGTGCCCCTGGGCGTGGATGTCCTCCCGATGGCTCCTCGAGGTCGCGAAGGTACGACGGATCGCCCCGTCGTTCCACGTGATGAGCCTGGCCTACCTCAACGAGGACAAGGACATCCCCGAGGACTACCGGAAGATGCTCGCGCCGGCCTGGGGCCCGGTCCGGGTCGCGGTCGCGGCCGCCGAGGCCGAGGGCGACGACATCCTGCTTCCGCTCTACACCGCCCTGGGCAACCGGATCCACCTCGAGGGCCGCGGCATCGACCGCACGCTCATCGAGGAGGCGCTCGACGAGGTCGGCCTGCCGGTCGGTCTGGCCGACGCCATGGACGACCCGTCCTACGACGAGGCCGTGAAGAAGTCGCACCACCGGGGCATGGACCAGGTGGGCATGGACGTCGGCACTCCGGTCATCAGCGTCGACGGGGTCGCCTTCTTCGGTCCGGTCGTGACGCCCGCGCCCAAGGGCGAGGCGGCCGGCAAGCTGTGGGACGGCGTCGTGCTCGTCGCCGGTACCCCCGGTTTCTACGAGCTCAAGCGCACCCGGACCAAGGGCCCAGACTTCAGCTGACCGGTCGCGTCACCCGGTGCCGGACCGCGTAGGCCGCGGCCTCGGCCCGGCTCTCCAGCCCCAGCTTGAGCAGGATGCTGCTCACGTGGTGGGCGGCTGTCTTCCGGCTGATGAACAGCCGTTCGGCGATCTGCGGGTTGGTCAGTCCCCGCTCCAGCAGCGCGAGCACCTCGACCTCCCGCTGTGACAGCAGACCCAGGCCTCGCGGACCCGGCCGGGTCGGGACACCGAGCCGCCGGAGCAGGGCGGCGGCCTCGTCGAGGTCGTGATGCGCGCCGAGCTCGTCGAGCCGACGGTAGGCCGCCTCGGCCTCGACCGTGGCGAGCTCCGGCTGCCCGTCGGACAGGACGGTGGCGAGCTCGAGGCGGGCCCGCGCGGCGTCGTACCCCAGGTCCTGGGCGCTGAACGCGGCCGCCGCAACCCGTAGCTGGCGTGCGGCGTCGGCGCTCCGTCCCTCCGCCGCCGCTACTAGCCCTGCCGCACGCGCGGCGAGACCGGCGATCGCCGGCAGCTGGTGCCCGCGCCGGA
The DNA here is from genome assembly GCA_041606495.1 of Nocardioidaceae bacterium. Taxonomy (GTDB): domain Bacteria; phylum Actinomycetota; class Actinomycetes; order Propionibacteriales; family Nocardioidaceae; genus Nocardioides_C. Next base: position 3,939 of record JBFIWG010000148.1, on the reverse strand, counting down.
GCTGTTCGAGCGCCTCGACGTGCCGGCGGGCCGAGTCCGGGTCGCCGCGGCCGAGGTCGGCGTCGACCAGAGCCGCCAGAACCTGCGCCCGGTCGGGCTCGTCGTGGGTCAGCGTCTCCAAGACGGCGGCGAGCACGGCGGCGGCCTGCTCGGGGCGGCCCAGAAGCCGGCTCAGCTCCGCGCGGGCGACCGTGGCCGGGACTCCCTCGGCGTGGTCCAGCATCGTCTCCGCCTCCTCGAACCGGCCCTGGCGCAGCCGGAGCTCCGCCAACCCGGTCAGGGCCTCGGACCGGGGTCCCTGACCGGTGTCCTCCGACATCGAAAGGGCGTTCTGCAGCTCGCGCTCGGCCGCCTCCCACTGGCCGGTGGCCACCAGCACCCGGCCGTAGTGGGCCCGGCACCGGGCCTGCAGGAACGGACAGCCGTACTCGTCCATGAACGCGTCCGCGGCATCGCACCACTGTCGGGCCCGGTGCAGGTCACCGACCATGCTGCACGCGGCCAGCATGCTGCAGCTGGTCCACACCACCGTCTCCAGCCGGTCGAAGCCGCCGCCCTGGGTGCCTGCCATCGCCTCGTCCAGCAGGCCGAAGCCCGCCTCCAGCTCGCCGGTCGCGACGAGCGCGAGGCCGAGGTCGGCCAGGGCGACCAGCTCCAGGTCGACGTCCGCGCGTGACCGGGCGACCGTGAGTGCTCGCTCCAGCTGAGTCCGTTGCATGTCGGGGTCGGTCGAGGTGTAGCCGCTGACCAGCAGCACCCAACCGACCAGTCGGTCGTCCCCGCTGCTCTCGGCCACACGGTTCGCCCGGGCGAGCCAACCGCGCGCCGCCGCGTCGTTGTCGAGGTTGGACAGGTAGCAGACGCTGATGTCCAGCGCGACCGTGGTGGCAGGGGCGGGGGAGCCCTCGTCGAGGTACGCCGCGAACGCGCGCTCACGATGTCGCAGGCTGGCCCGGATCTCGCCCATCCACCACAGCGTGCCGCCGAGCAGGTCGTGCACCTGGGCCGTCTCGTTCTCGGCGAGGGCTGCGCTGAGCTCGGAGCAGGCTTCGGTCCACCGCCCCGCGGCGATGAGCCGGCGTCCGGCGTCCAACCGCTCGTCGTACCCCACGCCCCCATCATCCGCCGCTCGGCGCACACCCGAAATGGGTCACCTGCCCCATGCTCGAGGGCCTCGGCGCGGCCAGGCTGGGAGCCGAGATCCAAGGAGGTGGATGACCGATGACCGAGACATTCCAGATCTCCAGCGCCCAGGCCGTCGCGTACGAGGAGCGCTTCGTGCCGGCCCTGTTCGGGGAGTGGGCCGCACCGCTGGTCGACATCGCCGCCGTCGGACCGGGGCACCGGGTGCTCGACGTGGCGTGCGGCACGGGCGTGGTCGCCAGGGTGGCGGCAGAACGGACCGGCGATCCCGGGAACGTGGTGGGCCTGGACATCAACCCGGCCATGCTCGAGGTGGCGGGCGGCGTACGACCGGACATCACCTGGCAGCAGGGTGACGCCCAGGCGCTGCCGTACGGCGAGGGAGAGTTCGACCGGGTGCTCTGCCAGGCCGGGCTGTTCTTCTTCCCCGACCCGCCCGGCGCCTTGCGCGAGCTGGCCCGTGTGTGCCGAGACGGGGGAGTGGTGGCGGTGCAGACCTTCGCCGCGATCGAGCAGCAGCCGGGGTACGGGCCGTTCGTGGACACCGTGGTCCGCCACGCGGGGGAGCAGGCTCGCAGCCTGCTGGGCACCTACTGGTCGCAGGGAGACCTGGCCGCGCTGTCGCGGACGCTCGAGGGGAGCGGCCTCCGGGTGCAGGAGACCCGGACCCGGCTCGGCACCGCGCGCTTCGGGTCGGTGGAGGACCTGATCCGGATCGAGGTCGGGGGCAGCCCTCTGGCCGACCGGGTCAACGAGGCCCAGACCGCGCTGATCACCGAGGACGTCCGCACCACGCTGCGCGGCTTCGTGACCGCGGCAGGCACCCTCGAGCTGCCGATCCGCGGGCACCTGGTGGCGTGTACCAAGGAGTGACTGCCCGAACAGAGCCCCGTCGCCCCGCACCCCTAGGATTCCCTGCATGAGCAAAGTTCTGTCCGCTGTCGCATGGCCGTACGCAAACGGCCCGCGCCACATCGGCCACGTGGCCGGTTTCGGTGTGCCCTCCGACGTCTTCAGTCGCTACATGCGGATGGCCGGACACGACGTGCTCATGGTCTCGGGCACCGACGAGCACGGCACCCCGATCCTCGTCGCCGCGGACGCCGAGGGCGTCACCGCGCGCGAGCTCGCGGACCGCAACAACCGGGTGATCGTCGAGGACCTGGCCGCGCTCGGCCTGTCCTACGACCTGTTCACCCGCACCACGACCCGCAACCACTACGCCGTCGTGCAGGAGATGTTCACCACCGTTCACAAGAACGGCTACATGATCGAGCAGACCACGCACGGTGCGATCTCCCCGTCGACCGGCCGCACCCTGCCCGACCGCTACATCGAGGGCACCTGCCCGATCTGCGGGTACGACGGTGCGCGCGGCGACCAGTGCGACAACTGTGGCAACCAGCTGGACCCGACCGACCTGAAGAACCCGCGCTCGCGGATCAACGGCGAGACCCCGGAGTTCGTGGAGACCCAGCACTTCTTCCTGGACCTGCCGGCCCTGGCCGACGCGCTGCGCGAGTGGCTCGACGAGCGCGAGGCCTCCGGCACCTGGCGGCCGAACGTGATCAAGTTCAGCCAGAACATCCTCGAGGACATCAAGCCGCGGGCGATGACCCGGGACATCGACTGGGGCATCCCGGTCCCGCTCGACGGCTGGCGCGAGCAGCCCACCAAGCGGCTCTACGTCTGGTTCGACGCCGTGATCGGCTACCTGTCCGCCTCGATCGAGTGGGCGCGGCGGCTCGGCGACGCGGATCGCTGGCGGGACTGGTGGAACGACCCCGACGCCCTGTCCTACTACTTCATGGGCAAGGACAACATCACCTTCCACAGCCAGATCTGGCCGGCGGAGCTGCTCGCGTACGACGGGCGCGGCAACCGCGACGGGTCGCCGGGGGAGTACGGCACGCTGAACCTGCCGACCGAGGTGGTCTCCAGCGAGTTCCTGACCATGGAGGGCCGCAAGTTCTCGTCCTCCAAGTCGGTGGTGATCTACGTCCGCGACGTGCTCGAGCGCTACCAGCCCGACGCCCTGCGCTACTTCATCTGCGCCGCCGGACCGGAGAACCAGGACAGCGACTTCACCTGGGCGGAGTTCGTCCGCCGCACCAACGACGAGCTCGTCGCGGGCTGGGGCAACCTGGTGAACCGGACCGCGAACATGATCGCCAAGAACTTCGGCGAGATCCCGGCCGCAGGTGAGCTGACCGGGGAGGACCGCGCGCTGCTCGCCACGGTCGAGGCGGGCTTCGGCACGGTCGGTGACCTGGTCGAGCGGCACCGGCAGAAGCAGGCCGTCGGCGAGGCGATGCGGGTGGTTGCCGAGGTGAACAAGTACGTCTCCGACATGGCGCCGTGGAAGCTCAAGGCCGAGGAGGAGCGGGAGCGTCTGGGCACGATCCTGCACGTAGTCGCGCAGGCCGTCGCCGACTGCAACCTGATCCTGTCCCCGTTCCTGCCGCACAGCGCGAACGCCGTGGACAAGGTGATGGGCGGTGCCGGTGACGTGGCGCCGATGCCGGTGATCGAGGAGGTCGAGGATCTTGACGGCGGTCCGTCGTACCCGATCCTGACGGGGGAGTACTCCACCACGCCGCGGTGGGAGCGCCGCGAGGTGGTGGTCGGCACGCCGATCGAGAAGCCGGTGCCGGTGTTCACCAAGCTCGACACCTCCGTGGTCGACGAAGAGCTGGCCCGACTCGGCGCCTGATGACGCTGCACCCCCAGGCCGTGGCGGCAATGTCGCTGTGGGCCGAGAGCCCGCACGTCACCGCGGCGGACTTCGACATCGAC
>JBFIWG010000147.1:0-7909 GCA_041606495.1 Nocardioidaceae bacterium | reverse complement strand
GCGTGGGTCTCGCCGTTCCACTTCGACAGCTTCTCGATCACCACGGACCGGGCCGGCATGTTGATGCCCAGGGCCAGCGTCTCGGTGGCGAAGACGACCCGGCAGAGGCCGGCGGCGAACAGCTCCTCCACGCACTCCTTGAACGTGGGCAGCATGCCGGCGTGGTGCGCGGCCACGCCGCGGGAGAGCCCGTCGAGGAAGTCGTGGTAGCCCAGGACGTGCAGGTCGTCCTCGGGGATGTTCGCGCAGCGTTCCTCGACGAACGCGTAGATCTCGTCCCGCTCGGCCGGTGTGGTCAGCCGCAGGTTCGCGTTGAGACACTGGGTCACCGCCGCATCGCAGCCGACCCGGCTGAAGATGAACACGATGGCTGGCAGCAGCCCCTCGGAGTCCAGGCGGTCCACCACGTCGAAGCGGGTCGGCAGGTTCGAGCTCCTGTTGCCCTGACCACGCGCGCCCGCCCGGCCCTTGGGGGCACCGCGCTTTCCGCGCCGGTCCGAGGTGCGCGCCGACCGCCAGTCGTCGCGGGCGACCCGCATCAGCTCGGGGTTCACCAGGCTCTCGTCGCCGGGGGCACCGTCGTGGTCGGCGAACAGGTCGTACATCTTCTTGCCGACCATCACGTGCTGGTACAGCGGGACCGGCCTGCGCTCCTCGACGATCGTGGTGGTCGCACCGCGAACGGTGGACAACCACTCCCCGAACTCCTCGGCGTTGGACACGGTCGCGGACAGCGACACCAGTGCCACCGACTCGGGCAGGTGGATGATCACCTCCTCCCACACCGCGCCGCGGAAGCGGTCGGCGAGGTAGTGCACCTCGTCCATCACCACGAAGCCGAGCGTGGTCAGGGTGCGCGACCCGGCGTACAGCATGTTGCGCAGCACCTCGGTCGTCATCACGACGATCGGCGCCTCACCGTTGATGGTGTTGTCGCCGGTGAGCAGGCCGACGTTCTCGGCGCCGTACCTCTTGACCAGGTCGCCGTACTTCTGGTTCGACAGCGCCTTGATCGGCGTGGTGTAGAAGCACTTGCGGCCCTGCTGCAGCGCGAGGTGCACGGCGAACTCACCGACGATGGTCTTCCCCGAACCGGTCGGCGCCGCCACCAGGACCCCGTTTCCGGCCTCGAGCTCGCGACAGGCCTGGACCTGGAAGTCGTCGAGCTCGAAGTCGTAGAGGGACGCGAAGTCGGCGAAGACCGGGGACTGCTTGTCTCGCCTGAACTTCGCGTACTGCTCCGCGGGGCTTGTCATCGGGGTGCCAACACTCGCAATGCGTTCGGGGCCACGTTCACTGTCAGTGGTAACGAGCCTAGGCGCTCGCCGTCTGCGTAGGCCACGACACCCGGCGCCGCGACGGTGACGGAGCGGACGCGGTGGTGCTCGTACGCCGGGTGCGTCACGTGCTTGCCGGTGTAGAGCTTGGGGTACGTGCGGACCAGCTCGACCTTGCTCATCGGCTTGATGACCACCACGTCCAGCCAGCCGTCGTCGATCGACGCGCCCTCGGTGATCCGCAGTCCGCCACCGAACGACGGGCCGTTGCCGACCGCCACCAGCATCGCGTCGACCCGCCGCGTCTCGCCGTCGAGCTCGAGGGTGTACGGCAACGGCTCGAAGACGCGCAGCTCCGAGAGCACCGCCAGGTTGTAGCGCATCTGGCCCCGCGGCCAGCGCATGGCGTTGGCGTGCTCGTTGACCTTGGAGTCGAAGCCGGTGGCCATCACCGTGACGAAGTAGCTGCTCCCGACCTTGGCCAGGTCGATCGTCCGGACGTACGACCCGACCACGACGTCGGCCGCCAGCTGCGGCTCGTTGCGCGGGATACCGAGGTAGCGAGCCACGTCGTTGCCGGTGCCCGCCGGGATCACCCCGAGGTTGATCTCGGTGCCGGCCAGGACCTGGGCCGCGAGGTGCACCAGACCGTCGCCACCGCAGACCACCAGGCTCTCGACGCCCTGCTCGACGGCGCTGCGGGCCAGCTCGAGAGCCTCGTCGCCGTCTCGCCCCTCCAGCTGGTGGACGGTGAAGCCCGCCTCACGAAGCCGCGGCAGGGCGATCGCCGCCGACCGTGATCCCCTGCCCTTGCCCGCCGACGGGTTCGTCAACAACGCGATCTCTCTGGCCACGCCGCGAGACTACGCGGAAGCCCGGGCAGGTCAGAGGCGCAACGCGGCCACGAAGTGCGACGGATCCACTCCGACGGCCTTGGCGAGCCGGACCAGCGCCTCGAGCACTTCGTCCGCGGTGAACTCGGTCCCTGGCACCGCCAGGGTCAGCCGCCCGTCGTACTCCACGAGCAGGACCTGGCCGTAGATCCACGCCTGGTGCGCCTCGCGCCGCCACTGCTCGCTGAGCACCGGTCGGGGGTAGGCGTGGTCGGCGGCGAGCAGGTCGCAGGCGACGACCTCAGCGTCCGCCCCGAGCTCGCCGGTCACCTGGTAGGAGCCGCGGACGCTGGACTGCGCCGTCCAGGTCACCGTCTCGCGCAGCCCGAGCCAGTCCGGCAGCTCGAACGGGTCGACGGCCGTCACCCCTCCCCCGGTCCGCACTCAGTCGTCCTCGCGCCCGAGACCGGACGCACGGTAGTCCTCGTCGTTGCGCTCGTAGGTAAGCGGAGACGCCTCGTCATCGCCGATCCCGGCGTACTCCGCCGAAGCGTCGCGGCGGGCCCGCCGTCGGTCGACGGTCCGCGCGATGACCTCGGAGATCAGGAACAGGGCGACCATGGGCAGCGCCAGCATGATCATCGAGAACGGATCGGTGGACGGGGTCGCGACCGCGGCGAAGATGAACGCCCCGAGGATGATCCACGGCCGGTGTGCCTTGAGCGCCGCACCGGACACGACGCCGGCGAGGTTGAGGAGTACGACGAACAGCGGGATCTCGAACGCGACGCCGAAGACCAGCAGCATCCGGGTGAAGAAGGAGAAGTACCGACCGAACTCGACCAGGTTCTGCACCGACTCGGGGGTGAACCCGATCAGCACGGTCAGACCCTTCGGCAGCACGTAGTAGCCGACCGCCACACCGGCGATGAACAGCGGCCCGGCGACCGCGACGAAGAGCTTGGTCCAGCGCTTCTCCTTCGGGTGCAGCCCGGGCATCACGAAGGCCCAGATCTGGTAGAGCCAGAAGGGGCTGCCGAGCACGACCGCCGCGAGAGCGCTCATCTTGAGCTGGACCATCAACGGGTCGGTGACGCCGCTGAAGATGATCTCGGTCTCGACGTTGCCGCCGAGGGATGTCTGCGCCCGGGTGTAGGGGCCGCGGATCAGGTCGAAGAGCTCGCCGTAGAAGAACCAGGCGATCGTCGTACCGACCACGAGGAACAGGGCCACCTTGAGCAGCCGGCCGCGGAGCTCGCGCAGGTGGTCGGCCAGCGCCATCCGACCGTCGGCGCTGACTGGTTGGCGGGGCTTGGTCGAGAACAGCCCCAGGACACCGGTGGCTATGGACACGGCAGGTGCGATCTGGTCAGTCGGTTCAGCGGTCGGTGTCGGTGCCGTGCTGCTCGGGCGTGGCCTCCGGCTGCGGTGCCGCCGCCTGGTTCTGCGCGTCGATCTGCTTCTGCTCCGGCGTCTTGTCCTGCTCGTCGTCCTCGTCCATCAGACCCTTGGTCTCGGACTTGAAGATGCGCAGGGCACGGCCGCTGCCGCGAGCGAGCTCGGGGAGCTTCTTGGCGCCGAACAGCAGGATGAGAACACCGAGGATGATCAGGAGTTCGGTGGTGCCCAGGCCGGCGACGGCCAGGGGGGTTGCTACAGCGCTCATGACTTCCTCTTCACGTTGCTCACTTGGCTTCCATCGTACGTGGCATCAGGTGTAGTTACCCAACGCTTCGGTAGCTGCGCGGCGGACATCTGCGGACATCTCGGCCGGATGCTCGATCGTCGCAGCTCCCCCGAGCCGCAGCATCAGCCGGGTCAGCCATTCCGGGTCGCCGGCCCGCAGCGTCACCCGCAGCTGCCCGTCGCCGACCTCCTCGGCGCTCTCGACCGGGAAGTACTCACCGACCCATCGCGCCGGCGGTGCCAGCCGCAGCGTCACGAGCATGTCGTCCGGCGACGGCTGGAACAGCCCTGCCGAGAGGTCACGGGGCTCCAGGTCGGAGTGGTCGGCCACCGGGCTGTCCAGCACCTCGGCCTCGGACACCCGGTCCAGGCGGAACAGTCGCTGTCCTTCCGCCAGGTGGCACCACGCCTCGAGGTAGGTGTTGCCCTCGGCGGTGACCACCCGCAACGGGTCGACCGTCCGCTGGGTCGCCTCGTCCCGCGCCGGGACGTAGTAGCCGAGCCGGACCTGCCGGCCGGTGGCCAGGGCCTCGTCCAGCGTCTTGCGCAGCGCGTTCAGCTCAGCCTCGTGCTCGGGCAGGCGTACGTCGACGCGCGCGGCCAGTGCAGCCCCGTCCCCGGCGGCCGCCTCGAGCTTGGCCAGGGCGCGGTCGACCACCTCTCGCACCGACTCGTCCCCACCGTCGCGCAGCGCACGGAGCGCGACGATCAGGGCCGAGGCCTCCGAGCTGCCCAGGCGCAGCGGCCGGGACAGGTAGTCGGCGTTGCTGACCCGGATCACGCCCTCGCCCTCGAGCGCGTCCATGTCGACGTCGATCAGGTCGCCCATCCCGAGGCCGGGCAGACCGCAGTACCAGAGCACGTGCAGGTCCTTGACGATCTGTTGGGGGCGCACCCCGAAGTCGGCCGCGGCCTGCTCCAGGGAGACCTCCTCGCGACTCTGGATGTACGGAACGAGCGCCAGCAGGCGACCGACCTGGTCGCGGGCGCCGCTCACCGTCGCGCTCCCGCAGGCTCGGCGACCTCGCGGAGACGGTCCACCACCAGGCGACGCAGGTCCTCGGGGGTCTCGACCACGACGTCGGGTCCGTAGGAGAGCACCTCATCGGCCATGCCGTCGGTGCGTCCGTAGGCGACCTCGAGCCGGTCCCAGCCCTCCGGTGCCGGTGATCCGGCCACGGCCTCGGCGTACCGGCGGAGCCCGAAGGCAGCGCCGTCGCGGACAAGCAGGCGGGCCTTGTGGTCACCGGAGGCGGGTGCAAGGGACTCGGTCAGCGCGCGGATGTCGGTGCCCTCGGGGACCTCGAACGAGCGGGCCCGGCCCTCGGTCTTCACCGCGCCCTGGATCCGGGACAGTCGGAACAGGCGAGGGGCCCCGCGGTCGGTGTCGTGGCCGACGACGTACCAGCGGCTGCGGTAGGACACGACACCCCACGGCTGCAGGTGACGGACCGCGGCCTCGCCCGAGGTAGAGGTGCGGTAGCGGAACGTGATCGGGGTGCGGCTCTGCGTGGCCAGCCAGAGCGCCTCGAAGGCCGGCTCCTCGACCGCGAGCTGGGGCTGTACGACGTTCAGGGCCGCCCGGTCCACGCTGACGCCGGCGGCCTTGAGCTTGACGAGCGCGTCCGAGGTGGCCGAGGCCAGGCCGGCGTGCTGCCAGACCCGGGCGGCCAGACCGATCACGGCGGCCTCATCGGGCTCGAGGTCGATCTCGGGAAGCTCGAACGCCGAGCGCTCGACCCGGTAGCCCGGCTCGTCCTCGAAGGCACGGTCGAGGTAGCCGACCTCGATCGGGATGCCGAGCGAGCGCAGCTCCTCCTTGTCCCGCTCGAACATCTTCTCGAAGGCCTCATCGCCCTGGTCGCGGTACTGCTCGACCACCTCGCGGATCCGCTCCTTGGTCACGTAGCTGCGCGAGACCAGGAGCGTGATCAGCAGGTTGAGCAGTCGCTCGCTCTTACGTGCCGCCACGGATACCCCTTTCGCGGCGAACCTATCGCAGGGTTCAGCCCACACCCAGGACGTCGATCACGAACACCAGGGTGTCCGTGCCCTTGATCTCGGCCTGCGGGTTGCCGGACTTGCCGTAGCCGAACTCCGGGGGCGCGATGATCATGACGCGGCTGCCCGCCTTGACCCCGATCAGGCCCTCGTCCCAGCCCTTGATGAGGCCACCGGTGCCCACGGTGAAGGTCCGCGGCGCCGAGCTGTAGGACTCGTCGAAGATCTTGTCGGTGCCGTAGATCTGGCCCAGGTAGTCGAAGGTGACCGAGTCGCCGGCCTCGACGGGCTCGCCCTCGCCCTCGATGACCGGAATGACCTGAAGCTCGTCGGAGGGGTTCGCCGGTGCGTCTTCGAAGGTGAACTCGGTGACGTCGCCCTGCTCGTCCTCGACGATCGTCGGCAGGTCGCCGGGAACATCTGCCTGCTCGCCCTCGGGACCGTCCAGGGGGACGGACATGATGTCGATGACGAACAGCACCGGGTCCTCGGCCTTGATGCCGTACTGCTGGGCGCCCTGCGGCCCGAACGCCTCGTCCGGGGTCGACGCGACCAGGATCCGGCTGCCGACCGGCTTGTCCACGACCGCGTCGAGCACGGCCGGGAAGATCTGGCCGTCGGCCATGGTGCCACTGAGAGGGGTGCCCTGGTCGTAGGTGCCGACCGCCTTGTCGCCACTGGTGCCGTTCACGACCTGCAGGTGCAGCGAGGCGGGGCTGCCCTCGGTGACCGTCTTGCCGTCGCCGAGCGTGACGACCTCGGACTGGGTCTTGTCCACCGTGATCGGCGCGTCGACCTCGACCTTGGGCTCCTTGCCGAAGTCACCGGAGACGGTGACGCCGTCGATCGACTCGCCCATGTCCACGCTCTCGGAGGCCTGGCCCGCACCGGCACCGGCGTCCGGGTCCTCCCCACAGGCGGCGGCGCCGAAGAGCAACAGGGGGACCACGGTCATCGTGACAAGACGGCGACGCACAAAAACACCTCGATACTGCGGGTATGGACGGACACGCAACCATAACCGGGGATCCTGAGAGGCCCTGACACAGGATCAGTTCAGCGCGCGGTCACATGCCTTCGATGAGCTTGTGCACCCGCTCGTCGTACGCCCGGAAAGGGTCCTTGCACAGGACGGTGCGCTGCGCCTGGTCGTTCAGCTTGAGGTGGACCCAGTCCACGGTGAAGTCACGCCGACGCTCCTGGGCCCGCTTGATGAACTCGCCGCGGAGGCGTGCGCGGGTCGTCTGCGGCGGCACGGACTTGGCCTCGAAGATCCGCAGGTCGTCGGAGACCCGGGCCACGGCACCACGCTTCTCGAGCAGGTAGTACAGGCCGCGACCGCGGTGGATGTCGTGGTACGCCAGGTCGAGCTGGGCGACCCTCGGGTGGCTGAGCGGGAGCCCGTGCTGGGAGCGGTAGCGGTCGATCAGCTTCCACTTGATGACCCAGTCGATCTCGCGCTCCACCAGGCTGAGGTCGCCGGACTCCACGGCCTTCAGGCCCCGCTCCCACAGGTCCAGGGTCCGCTCGATCAGCGGCGTGTGCAGCTCGCGGCGGTCGACGAAGTCGCGGGCCCGGGTGAGGTACTCCTGCTGGATGTCCAGAGCGCTGGCCTCGCGGCCGTTGGCCAGCCGCACCTTCCGACGCCCCGACATGTCGTGTGAGATCTCTCGGATCGCCCGGATCGGGTTCTCCATGGTCAGGTCCCGCATGACCACGCCCTCCTCGATCATGCGCAGGACGAGGTCGCAGGAGGCCACCTTGAGCATCGTGGTGGTCTCGCTCATGTTCGAGTCACCCACGATCACGTGCAGCCGGCGGTAGCGCTCGGCGTCGGCGTGTGGCTCGTCGCGGGTGTTGATGATCGGCCGGGAGCGGGTGGTGGCGCTGGAGACGCCCTCCCAGATGTGCTCGGCTCGCTGGCTGACGGAGTACATCGCGCCGCGCGGGGTCTGGGTGACCTTGCCGGCCCCGCAGATCACCTGCCGGGTGACCAGGAACGGGATGAGTACGTCGGCGAGCTTGGCGAACTCGCCGTGCCGGCCGACCAGGTAGTTCTCGTGGCAGCCGTAGGAGTTGCCGGCCGAGTCGGTGTTGTTCTTGAACAGGTAG